>CAZKQE010000140.1:0-7228 GCA_964554725.1 uncultured bacterium | reverse complement strand
GCCGAGCCGAACAGTCCGCCCAGCACCTCGAGGTCCCAGCGGTCGAAGTCACCTCCGCGGCGGACGATGGCGCCCGTCTCGCGCACGGCGGACTCGATCGCCGCGAGCCGGGCATCGGGCGCGCGCCACCGCTCGGTCCACAGGGCGCGGCGGCGGGGGAACGGCACCACGGGCCGCAGCGGACCGCGCGCGCGCCAGGGCGAGAGCCCGTGACGGAGCCGCCCGCGCAACCGGGCGACCGGCTGGAGCAGGTGGAGCGCGGCGGTGAGCGCGAAGCGCCGCGCGCGGCCGGGACCCGTGAAGCGGGCTTCCGCCGCACTCGCGACCGCCTGCGCGACCGGCACCGCGAGCGCCACCGCCAGCAGCGGCAGCGCGAGCCGCAGCGGGGGCCACACCACGCCGACCCCGGCGAGCACCGCGAGCCCCAGCACCGCCAGGTGCCACTCGGGCATCAGCGGCAGCGAGGCGAGCAGCCCCGGGCCGGGCTGGTACAGGGACTGGAACGGGGCGCTCCCCCACGAGCCCTGGTAGATGCGTCCGCGGCGCACGGCGAGCGCGCGGGTGAGACCGGTGCCGTAGATCCGGCCCGCCCAGGAATAGTGGCCGAGCGCGTTGTAGCGCTCCGGCCACTTGCGCTCGAGCAGCGCCTCGGCGCGGCCGTAGCCGAGCTGCTGGCGCCAGTACGTGCGCACCGAGTTGCGCCGGTGATGCCACACCATGGCCCCGGGGTGGAACCCGAGCGTGCCGCCGGCCTGCTGGAGCCGCCAGCACAGGTCCACGTCGTCGCCCGCGGTGCGGTAGCGCGGGTCGAACCCGCCGACCGCCTCGAGCGCGGCGCGGCGGAAGGCCATGTTGCAGCCGGGGATGTGTTCCGCCTCGACGTCGGAGACCAGCACGTGCATCGGCCCGCCCGGCGCGTGGGCGACGCACTCGGCGATCCAGCCGTCCCCGGGCGGGGCGATGTTCGGGCCGCCGATCCCGACGTGCCGCGTGGTCCGGAACGCCCACGCCAGGTAGCGGAGCCAGTCGGGGTCGGGCCGGGCGTCGTCGTCGAGGTAGGCCACGATCTCGCCGGTCGCCTGCTGCCAGCCGGTGTTGCGCGCGGCGCTCAAGCCGCGGTTCTCGGTGCGGATCACCCGCACGCCGAACTCGGCCCCGATCGCCGAGGTCGCGTCGGTCGAACCGTCGTCCACCAGGATCGCCTCGAAGTCGGGGTAGTCGAGCTCGCGGATCCCCTCCATGCAGTCGCGCAGCGTGCGCGAGCCGTTGTAGCTGCACACGACCACCGAGATGCGGGGGCGGTCCTGGGGCAGCGCGAGCGGCGCCTCGGCGAACGCGCGGCGCGCGGCGTCCAGCGCCGGCTTGGGCCGCCGGTCGCGCGTGACGAGCCCGAACTCCCAGTCGGCGACGTCCTCGCCGCCGCGGTGCCACTCGTCGGTCCAGGCGTAGACGAACACCCCGGCCGCCCCCCAGGCGAACGCCGCCCGGGTCTGCTCCTCGACCGCGGCGGCCTGCGCCTCGACCCCGTTCCGCAGGCTGTCGAGCCCCAGCTCGGCGATCAGCAGCGGCCGCTCGCCGGCCAGGTTCTGGAGCCGGGGCAGGTAGGCCGCGAAGCGCTCGCGGGACTCGAGGTAGACGTTGAACGCGACGACGTCGAGGAACGGCAGCTCGAGGTACTCGGTCGAGGGGTAGTTCACGTAGGTGACGGGCACCCCGGGCGCCTCGGCGCGCACGACGGCGGCGAGCCGGGCGAGGAAGCGCTCGATCCGTCGCGGCCCGAGCCAGCGCACCACACCCGCCGGGATCTCGTTGCCGATCGCGAAGCACGCCACCGCCGGGTGCCCGGCGCACCCGCGCACGCGGGACCGGAGCCGGGCCTCGATCGCGGCCAGGTCGCGGGTGTCGTTCAGGTAGCCGACCTCGCGCTCGGCAGCCAGGCCGACCAGCACCCGCAGGCCGCACTCCGCGGCCCGGTCGAGCAGCCAGCGCGGCGGGGCCGTGTAGGTGCGCAGCGCGTTGACGCCGGCCGCCTCCATCATGCGGAAGTCGCGCTCGACCACGGCCGGCGGCGGGAACTCGTCGCCCTCCGGCGTCGGCCGGAAGGTCCCGTACGTCACGCCGCGCAGGGTGAGCCGCTCGGCGCCCGCGAACAGGAACTTGCCGGCGGCGCGGACCGGCTCGGCGCCGGCCGGCGCGGGGACCGCGATCGGAGTGGGGACGGGCGTGGACACGGGGGGTTCCAGGATGGCCGGACGCGGGCCGGCGGGTCGCGGCCCGGGCGCGGCTCCGCGCCCCCGAGCCGCCCGGGATGACGCCGGGGCGGACCCTGGAGGACGTCCCGGGGCCGCCGCGACCGTGAGTATAGGAGAGCGTGACCCTCATCTCCACCCCGAACCGCGGTCGGGTGGGCGCACGATCCTCCATGATTGATATTTGCGACTGGGAGATCGAATGATGATGGTTTATCATCTTCCCATTCGTGCCCCGCGCCGCGGCGGAGCCTCCCCGCGGGCGGCGCGATCCCCCGGCCACCGTACCTCCGGACCACGTCCTTCGTGCCGGTCGCCGACCGTCACCGGCCCGGACCCGTGCGGAGGAGCGTAGACCGTGAACGTCCTGGTGGCCGGCGGCGCCGGCATGATCGGCTCCCATCTGTGCGAGGCCCTGCTCACCGCCGGCCACCGGGTCGCCTGCCTCGACAACCTCTCCACCGGTCGGCGGGAGAACGTCGAGCACCTCGCGCGCCATCCCGGCTTCCGCTTCGTGCTCCACGACGTCACCCGCGAGCTCCCGGAGCTGGGCCCGCTGGATCGCGTCTATCACCTGGCGAGCCCGGCCAGCCCGATCGGGTACGCGCGGCTCCCGATCGAGACCATGCTCGCGAACAGCGAGGGGACCCGGCGGCTGATCGACCGCGCACTCGCCCACGGCGCACGGTTCCTCTTCACCAGCACCTCCGAGGTCTACGGCGACCCGCTCGAGCACCCGCAGCGCGAGGAGTACCGCGGGAACGTGAGCAGCATCGGACCGCGCTCCACCTACGACGAGTCGAAGCGCTACGGCGAGGCGATGACGATCGCCTACGTGCGGACCTACGGGGTGGACGGTCGCATCGTGCGCATCTTCAACACCTACGGGCCACGCGCCGACCTCAGGGACGGGCGCGTGGTGGTCAACTTCATCACCCAGGCGCTGCGGCGGGCGCCGATGACCATCTACGGCGACGGGCGCCAGACCCGCTCGCTGTGCTACGTCACCGACCTGGTCGAGGGGCTGGTGCGGACGATGGAGTGCGACGCCGCCCGCGGGGAGGTCATCAACCTCGGCAACCCCGTGGAACGGACCGTGTTGGAGATCGCGGAGATGATCCGTGGGCTGGCCGGTTCGGACTCGGGGTTCGTCTTCACCGCGCCGGCGGTGGGGGACGACCCCCGACTGCGCCGCCCCGACATCTCCAAGGCCCGCCGGCTGCTGGGCTGGGAGCCGAGCACGCCGCTCGAGACCGGCCTCGCGACGATGATCCGGGAGGTGCGGAGGGCGCTCGAGGCGCCGCCGCCGCGCGCCGCGCAGGACGGGACGCCGAATGGCGTCCCGCGCCAGGGCGCGCGGCCCGCGCCGGATCCGGCCCGCAGGCTGCCCTGACGGACCCGCCACTGCACACTTGTGCCCCGGGGGCCCGGCCCCTATAGTCGGCCCGGCCCGGACCCCGCCCGGGCGCGAACCTCGCACGCCGACGCATCCCCACACGCCGGCGACCGGACAGTCCGGGAACGGATGGCACGATGAGCTCTCGCACCGACGGCGACGACGCCGTGCGGAAGGTGGCGCACGGGATCGTCGCGCGTCCCGCGCGCCCCCGACGGTCCATCGCGCAGTCGAATCGAGCGATGGGTCCCGCGAGCGCCGGAACGCGCACGCCGGGATCGCGTGATCGGGCGCATCGCGGCGCCCGGGCGTCCATCGCGCAGTCGAATCGAGCGATGCGTCCCGCGAGCGCCGGAACGCGCGCGGCGGATCCGTTCGCTCGCCCGCGTCGCGGCGCGCGCACGTCCATCGCGCAGTCGAATCGAGCGATGCGTCCCGCGAGCGCCGAAACGCGCACGAGGGGATCGCGGGAGCGGGCACTTCGCGGCGCGGCACGGCGCGGCGCGTCCGCGGCACGGCACGTGCTCTCATCGTACGCGCACGGCGAGACGCGGCGCGCGACGACGTCGCGCGCACCCGTCGTTGCTGCGCGAAGCGCACGCACCCGTCGCGTGGCCGCATCTTTCGTGGAGAATTTCTCGCTTGCGCTCGTGCCTGCTCGGGATGGTATAAAGCACGGCACTGCTCGCAACGAATCGACTCCTCGCGTGCGAGCGGAGAGCATCCTCCCAATCACGCAAACGACACGTCGTCGGAC
Source organism: uncultured bacterium (assembly GCA_964554725.1). Classification (GTDB taxonomy): domain Bacteria; phylum Eisenbacteria; class RBG-16-71-46; order RBG-16-71-46; family RBG-16-71-46; genus WS-11. The sequence continues at coordinate 2,826 of CAZKQE010000140.1, read as the reverse complement.
ATCGTCGCCGCGGATCAAACCGGTTCGGCTCGCCGTTCTGTCTCCGCTCTTCCCCAGGGCGCGGCCGTCCCGGTCTGATCGAACTCCGGAAGGGTGCACATCTCGCGAGGACCAGGGAGGTCCCCAATGACCCAGGCGTTCCAGACTCCGTCCACATCCCCGACCACCCCCGCCGCCGGCAGTCCCGCCGGTCTCCGCATCGCGCGCCGACACACCCGCCCCGGCGTCGACCCGCTCGACGAGGTGCGCTGGGAGCGGCGTCGCACCGTGATCGCCAATCCCGACGGCTCGGTGGTCTTCAAGATGGAGGACGTCGAGGTGCCGGCCGCCTGGTCGCAGCTCGCGACCGACATCGTCGTGAGCAAGTACTTCCGCAAGGCCGGGGTGCCGGGAACGCCGGGGCACGAGACCAGCGTCCGCCAGGTCGTCCGCCGCATCGCGCGCACGATCCGCCGCGACGGCGAGGCCCAGGGCGGCTACTTCGCCACCGCCGAGGACGCGGACACCTTCGAGGCCGAGCTCACCCACCTGCTCGTGAATCAGATCGGGGCCTTCAACTCGCCGGTGTGGTTCAACTGCGGCCTCTACCACGAGTACGGGATCGCCGGCTCGGGCGGCAACTTCTACTTCGACCCCGCCACGCGCGAGGTGCGCGCCACCGCCGACTCCTACTCACGGCCCCAGGTCTCGGCCTGCTTCATCCAGTCGGTGGACGACGACCTGATGTCCATCTTCGAGCTGGCCCGCAACGAGGCGCGGGTGTTCAAGTTCGGCTCCGGCACCGGCACCAACTTCTCCAAGCTGCGCGGCCGCATGGAGAAGCTGTCGGGCGGCGGCACGTCGTCGGGGCTGATGTCGTTCCTCGAGGTCCTCGACCGCGGCGCCGGCGCCACCAAGTCGGGCGGCACCACGCGCCGGGCGGCGAAGATGGTGGTGCTCGACCTCGACCACCCCGAGATCCTCGATTTCGTGCGCTGGAAGGTGCGCGAGGAGAAGAAGGTGGCCGCCCTGGTCGCGGCCGGCTACTCCTCCGACTTCAACGGCGACGCCTACGCCACCGTCTCGGGCCAGAATTCGAACAACTCGGTGCGGGTGCCGGATGCCTTCATGGACGCGGTGGTCAACGACGGCCCCTGGCAGACGACCTTCCGCACCACCGGCCAGGTCCACGAGACGCTGCGCGCACGCGAGCTGTGGCGCGAGATCGGGGAGTCGGCGTGGAAGTGCGCCGACCCCGGCGTCCAGTTCGACGACACGATCCAGCGCTGGCACACCTGCCGCGCGACCGACCGCATCCACGCGACCAACCCGTGCTCCGAGTTCGTCTTCCTCGACAACACCTCGTGCAATCTGGCGAGCGTCAACCTGATGAAGTTCCTGCGCGCCGACGGCACCTTCGACATCGACGGCTACCGTCACGCGATCCGGGTGTTCTTCCTCGCCCAGGAGATCCTGGTCGGGCTGGCCTCCTACCCGACCGAGACCATCGCCAAGCGCTCGTACGAGTTCCGCCCGCTCGGGCTCGGCTACGCGAACCTCGGCACGCTGCTGATGATGCAGGGGCTGCCGTACGACAGCGACGGCGCCCGCGCCACCGCGGCCTGCCTGACCGCGCTGATGACCGGCGAGGCCTACGCGCTGTCGGCCGAGATGGCGGCGAGCAAGGGCGCCTTCGAGGGCTTCGCGGTGAACCGGGACAGCATGCTCGAGGTCATCCGCATGCACCGCGACGCGGCCCGCAACGTGGACGCCTCGCTGGCGCCCCGCGACCTGCGGGCCGCGGCGATCGAGTGCTGGGACCGGGCGCTGGCGCTGGGCGGGCTGCACGGCTACCGGAACGCGCAGGCCACGGTGCTGGCGCCGACCGGCACCATCGGCCTGCTGATGGACTGCGACACGACCGGGGTCGAGCCCGACTTCGCGCTGGTCAAGTTCAAGAAGCTGGCGGGCGGCGGCTACTTCAAGATCGTCAACCAGTCGGTGCCGGGGGCGCTGCGGCGCCTCGGCTACGACGACCCCACGATCGCGGGCATCATCCGCTACGCGCTCGGCTCCGGCTCGCTCCAGGACGCGCCGCACATCCACCGCGCGGCGCTGCTCGAGCGCGGTCTCACCGGGCCCGAGATCGACCAGATCGAGAAGTCGCTGCCGTCCATGCTCGACGTGCGGTTCGCCTTCGCCCGCGGGATGATCGGCGACGACACGCTCACCCGCATCGGCGTCAGCATGCACGAGCGCGAGAAGCCGACCTTCAACGCCCTCGCCTACCTCGGGTTCACCGACGCGCAGATCGCCGAGGCGAACGCCGTCATCTGCGGCAGCCTCACGGTCGAGGGCGCGCCGGGGCTGTCGCCGTCCCACCTGCCGGTGTTCGACTGCGCGAACCGCTGCGGGCCCCAGGGGACCCGCTTCATCCCGGCGATGGGCCACATCCGCATGATGGGCGCGGCGCAGCCGTTCATCTCCGGCGCGATCAGCAAGACGGTCAACCTGCCGCAGGACGCCACGGTGAAGGACGTCGAGCAGATCTACTTCGAGTCCTGGCGCCTCGGCATCAAGGCGGTGGCGCTCTACCGCGACGGCAGCAAGCTGTCGCAGCCGCTCGCCACCGGCAAGAAGACCGAGGAGCCGGCCGCCGCCGCCGCCCACCCCAAGCTGCGCCGCCGCCGCCTGCCCCGCCGCCGTCACGGGTTCACGCAGGAGTCGCGCATCAGCGGGCACAAGGTGTTCCTGCGCACCGGCGAGTACGAGGACGGCACGGTCGGCGAGATCTTCATCGACATGCACAAGGAGGGCGCCGCGTTCCGCAGCATGATGAACTGCTTC
>CAZKQE010000139.1:0-7238 GCA_964554725.1 uncultured bacterium | reverse complement strand
AGATAGTCGTCAGACATGTCCGCCCCCGACCCCCAGTCTCGCCCGCAGCAGCTTCATCCCGCGGTGCAGGTTGACCCGCACCGAGCCCTCGGTCATCCCGGTCCGCGCCGCGATCTCGGGACCGGTCATGCCCTCGACCAGCCGCAGCACCAGCGTCTCGCGGTAGGCCTCGGGCAGCGTCCGCAGCCGGGCCAGCACCGCCAGCGCCTCGGCCTCGGCCTCGACCGTGGACGCCACCGCGTCCACGTCGTCCACCAGCTCCACGGTCGCGCGGCGGCGGCGGTGGAAGTCGGTCGCGCGGTTGCGCGCGATCATCGCCAGCCAGCCGCCGAAACGCGCCGGGTCGCGCAGCGTGCCGAGCCGCGCGAGCGCGGCGAGGAACACGTCCTGCACCAGATCCTCGACCTGCCCGCGCGGCACCCGCGCCAGCAGCACGCCGTGGACCATGCGCGCGAAGCGCTCGTAGAGCGTGCCGAACGCCTCCCGGTCGCCGGCGCGCGCGGCCAGGACCAGGGCCGCCTCGTCGTCCGTCCCGCTCACCGCGGCCCCCGCGCCGGCGGCACCCCCGGGCCGGACGGCCGGGCGCCGGGCCGCCCCCGGCGGGAACGGGATGTGGATGACATCGATCGCGGCGCCTCCCATGCGGGCCCTCCCCGGCGGGGCCCGTCGGCTCCCCCGGGGACCCCCTGCGGTCCCCGTCCGGCACGGGCACCCTAGGCAGGACGCCCCACCGCGCGCCACTGTTAACATGGGGGGCCGGACCGGACGCGCGGGGCCACCGGGGATGTCCCGGCCGGATCGGTGGCGCGACGCGCGGAGCGGCGGGCGCAGGATGGCCGGCGCGGGGCGGCGGCGGCGACGGACCACGGGGGCCACGGACACGATGGGCGACGGCGGAACCGAACGGGACTACGTCCTCGGCACGCACGACGAGGAGATCGAGCGGCTCGCGCTCCAGCACCGGGTGTGGCGCGCGCGGGCGCTCGACGCCTGGCGCCGGGCCGGCATCCGGGCCGGCCGGACCGTGCTCGACGTCGGCTGCGGGCCCGGGTTCGCCACCCTCGACCTGGCGGAGATCGTCGGACCGACCGGCCGCGTGGTGGCCCTCGACCGCTCGCGGCGGTTCCTCGACGCGCTCGAGGCGGGCCGGCGGAGGCGCGGACTCGCGAACGTCACCGCGCACGAGCTGGACCTCGACGAGGATCCGCTGCCGGCCGGCGCGGCCGACGCGGCCTGGTCGCGCTGGGTGTTCGCGTTCCTGCAGCGCCCCCGCGACCTGCTGGCGCGCGTCGCCGCGTCCCTCCGCCCCGGCGGCGTCGTCGTGCTCCACGAGTACATCCACTACGCGACCTGGCGGCTCAGTCCGCGCAACCCGGAGTTCGAGGGGTTCGTCCAGACGGTGATCGACCGCTGGCGCGCCTCGGGCGGCGAGCCGGACGTGGGCCTCGACCTGCCGCGCTGGCTCGAGGAGCTGGGGTTCGACCTGCGGAGCGTGGCGACCCACGTGGACGTGGTGACGCCGGACACCCACGTCTGGGAGTGGCCACGCACGTTCATGGAGGTCGGGGTGCAGCGGCTGGTCGAGCTGGGCGACCTGAGCGAGGCGCGCGCGCGCACGATCCTGCGCGCGTTCACCGACGCCGAGGGGACGCCCGGGACGCGGATGGTGACCCCGGCGGTGGTCGAGTTGATCGCGATCCGCCGCTGAGCCGGGGACCGCGACGCGGCCCCACGCGGCGAGGGACCTGCCGCTTCGCGCCGCGCTCGCGGCTGTATTACCTTCCCGCTCCCATGACCGGCCCCCCACCCGCCGGCCGCGCAGGCCGCCGGCTCGCGTGGCTCGCCGCCCTCGCGATCGTCCTGCCGGCGCTCCCCGCGCCGGCGTCCACCGGCCCCTATCACGGCGCCGCGCGCATGCTGCGGCTCACGCCGCCGCGGGTGGAGCGCGGACCGGTGGTGGACGGCACGCTCGACGACGCGGTGTGGGCCGAGGCGGCGGTGCTCGACTCGTTCACCCAGCTCGAGCCGGTCGAGGGCCCGCTCGACACCACCGGCACGCGCTGCCTGGTGCTCTACGACGAGCGCCATCTCTACGTCGGCTTCCGCTGCCCGGCCGACCCGGCGAAGGTGCGTGCGCCGTTCCTGCCGCGGCAGGAGGTGGATCCCTCGGACTGGGTGGCGGTCGGGATCGACGCCTATCACGACCGCCGCCGCATGGCGTACTTCCTCGCCACCCCGCGCGGGGTGCAGGCCGACGGGATGATCGTCGAGGGGCAGGACGACGACGACGCCGTGGACTTCCTCTACCGCTCGGAGGGCCGCGTGACCGAGCACGGGTACGAGGTCGAGATCGCGATCCCGTTCCGCAGCCTCCGCTTCCCGCGCCGCGACCCGCTCACCTTCGGCTTCAACGCGGCGCGTCAGGTGCCGGGCAGCGGGCTGTTCGTCTCGTGGGCCCCCATCTCCTCCGACAGCGGCCCCGCGGTGGCGCAGATCGGCGTGCTCGAGGGGATCTCCGGCATCCGTCCCGGGCGCAACCTGCAGCTCATCCCGACGCTGACCGGCTCGCGCGCGGGCGAGCGCTCCGCCGGCGCGTTCCGCCACACCGACCCCGAGGCCCGCGCCGGGCTCAGCGCCAAGTACGGGCTCACCAGCAGCCTCACCGCCGACCTCGCGGTGACCCCGGACTTCAGCCAGGTCGAGGCCGACGCCGGCGTGGTGGACGTCAACTCGCGGTTCGCGACCTTCTATCCCGAGCGGCGGCCGTTCTTCCTCGAGGGCAGCGAGATCTTCCGCACGCCGATCGAGGTGGTCTACACCCGGCGCATCGTCGATCCGCGCATCGGCGTCAAGCTCACCGGCCGGCAGGGCGGCGCCAGCATCGGCGCGCTGCAGGCGATGGACCGCGCGGGCGGCGCCCCGGTCGCGACGCTCCCCGACCGCGTGAACCCCTACCACGGCCGCGACGCCGCCTACCAGATCGTGCGGCTGCGCCAGGACGTGGGCGCGAACGGCACCGTGGGGGTGCTGGCGGGCAGCCGCGAGCAGCGGGACTCCTATCACCGCGGCGCGGGGCTCGACGGACGGTTCGTGGTCCGCGACAAGTGGACGATCGAGGGTCAGGCGCTGGTGAGCCGGGCGAAGGAGCGCGATTACCGCGCCGCGATCGCCGCGCTCACCCCGGCCGAGGACGCGGCGCTCGACCCCTCGCTGCGCGAGCCGAGCGGCCGCACCTTCACCGGCAGCGCGTGGACGGTGACGGTCGACCGTGACTCGCGCACGCTGAACGCCCGCGCGCGGGTCACCGACGTCTCGCCCCGTTTCTCGGCCGACATGGGGTTCGTCCCCCGCACCGACCAGATCGAGATGGCCGTGGTCGTCAGCCCGGTCGTCTACGCGGACGGGCCCGCCTGGTACCAGAGCATCAGCCCCGAGGTGTTCTACGTGCGCAGCCACGAACACGGCGCGCAGCGCCACGTCGGCCGGCGCAGCGACGACGAGGTCGGCCTGCAGCTGGACCTCCTGCTGCCCCACTCGACCGAGCTGGGGGGCGGCGTCTACCGGTCCTTCACGCTCCACGAGGGTCGGGCGTTCCCGGAGCAGGACCGCGTCGCGATGTGGGGCGAGACCGGCCGCTTCGCGAGCGTGCAGGCCGGAGCGTTCGCCAGTTACGGGGGCGACGTCGTGTTCGCCGAGGCGGTCCCCGGGCGCAGTCTGCGCTGGGACGTGTGGGCCGACCTGCGCTTCACCCCGCAGCTGGACGCCTCGCTCAGCGTGCGCGGGCTCTCGCTCGAGCGCCGCGAGACCGGCGTGCGCTTCGTGGACGCGGCGATCCCGCGACTGCGGGTCTCCTACCAGCACGACCGCGAGCTCTCGTTCCGGGTGATCGCCGAGGTGGACGCGGCGCGGCGTTACGATGCCGCGGGCGCGCGCGTCCCCGCGGAGACCGGCGTGAGCGTCGATCTGCTCGCGACCTGGCTCCTGCGGCCCGAGACCGCGGCCTACCTCGGCTACGGCGCCCGGCTCGCCGGCCGCGACCTGGGCGCCACGCGGCCCGAGCGGACCGGGGTCTTCTTCAAGCTGAGCTACCTGTGGGCGCTGTGAGCGCGGCGTTCGCGGTGCGCTGCGCGGCGGCGGCGCTGGCGCTGGCGGCGCTGGCGGCCGCCGGTGCGGGAGGCGCGGCCGTCGCGCCGCTGCCGCCCGCCCCCGAGACCGTCTCGCTGCTCGGCGACTCGCTGTACGCGCCGCCGCTGCCGGACTCGGTGCGCGCGCGCTACGAGCGGCGCCTGGCCGAGGCCCGCAACGACTTCGACCACGCCCCGGAGGACGTCACGAACATCGTCTGGCTCGGGCGCCGGACCGCCTACCTGGGCCGCTTCCGCGAGGCGGTCGCGATCTACACGCAGGGGCTGCGGCGCTGGCCCGAGGAGCCACGGCTGCTGCGCCATCGCGGACACCGCTACATCACGCTGCGGATGTTCGAGCTGGCGGCGTCGGACCTCGAGCGCGCGGCGGCGGCGATGGCGAAGCGTCCGGACGAGACCGAGCCCGACGGGCTGCCGAACGCCCGCAACATCCCGACCGGGACGCTCAAGTTCAACATCGGGTACCACCTCGGGCTCGCCCGCTACCTGGAGGGCGACTTCGTCGCCGCCCGGCGCGCCTGGCGCGAGTGCCTGAAGGTCTCGACCAACCCCGACATGCGCTGCGCGACCTCGCACTGGCTCTACATGACGCTGCGCCGGCTGGGGCGCGCGGGCGAGGCGCGCGCCCTGCTGCGGCCGATCCGGCGCGAGATGGACGTGATCGAGAACCGCAGCTATCACCGGCTGCTGCTGATGTACAAGGGCGAGCTGCCGCCGGACTCCCTGCTGGCGCCCGGGACCGGCGATCAGGCCGCGCTCGACGACGCCACGATCGGCTATGGCGTCGGCAACTGGCACCTGTACCACGGCCGCCCGGCGGTCGCCGAGAGCCTGTTCCGGCGCGTGACCGCCGGTCCGCAGTGGCCCGCGTTCGGCCACATCGCCGCCGAGGCGGAACTGAAGCGCATGGGGGTCCGTCGCCCGGAGCCGTGAGCGCGGGCCGGCCCGCCCGGACTCACACCAGGAGCAGGAACAGGTAGGGGTGGGCGGCGACCAGGACCAGCCACGTCCAGGCGAGCCGCCCGCCCCGCTTCCGGCGCGCCGCGAACGCGAACACCGGTGCCGCGAACAGGAGCGCGATCGGCGCCAGCGCCGGCAGCAGGAAGCGTCCCTCGGACTCGCCCCAGGTGAGGTTGAGCGCGACGTGGCCCGCGATCACGCCGGCCAGCAACGCCAGCGCGACGAAGGTGGGGCGGTCCCATGGCAGCCGGCGCGTGAGGAAGGCGAGTGCGGCGGTCGCATGGACGGCGACCAGCAGGGCGCCGAGGACGCGCAGCGCGACCGCGGCCGCCGAGCCTTCGATGTGCTGCATCGGGAACCAGAACGTGCGCACGGTGCCGGCCGCGGCGTGGGCCTGGGCGAGCACGCTCCAGCGTCCGGGGTCGGGCGGGCCGAAGCCCACCTCGAGCGCGAACGGCGAGCCGTAGAGCGCGACGTTGCGCGCGTACCAGGGGCCGGCGAGGAGCAGCGCGCTCCCCAGCACGACCAGCGCCGCCCGCCACGGCCGCCGGCCCGGGAGCGGCGGCTCGAGCCGGGCGACGACCAGCAGGGCGAGCGGGACGAACAGCGCGAGCGCGGATTTCGTGAGCAGGCCGAGGCCGAGCAGCACGCCGAGCCGCAGGTCGGCGCGGGTCCCGCCGGCGCGCGGATCGCCGGCATCGCCGGCCGCGCGGGCGATCAGCTCGCGGGTCAGCAGCAGCGCGATCAGCCAGCACAGGGCGTCGTTCGACACCACCGAGGTGAAGTAGGCGTGCACCGGGAGCAGCGCGGCGAACGCCACGCCCGCGCGCCGCGGCGCCTCGGCGAGTCCGAGCCGCGCGAGCACGCGCGCGAGCACGACCAGCGTCAGCACTCCGAACGCGAACGACAGCCAGCGGCACACCGCGACCCCGGCCCCTTCCCCCGCCAGCGCGACCAGCGGCGCGCACAGCAGGTAGTAGAGCGGCGGCTGGTAGTACTCGAAGTCGGCGCGTTCGAACGCGCCCGGCTCCGCCACGTGGCGGGTCTGTACCGCGAACGCGCGGCGCTCGACCAGATGCTGCACGTACCGGTAATGGGCCGGCTCGTCGTTGAGGCCCTCGAGGCGGTGCGCCACGGTCTGGCCGAACGGGAGCACCAGGACCATCGCGACGCGCAGGGAGAGCGCCACGCCGATCAGCGTGCCGAACAGGGCGGTCGCGGCGCGGGGGGTCATGACCGGGCACTCTACCGCAGGCGGGGCGGCGCCCCCGCGGCACGCGTGCGGGGCGGGCCCGGCGCGCCGCCTCCCCCCCGCCGCGCGGGGGGCCGAAATCCGCCGGTGGCATCGCGCGCCGGAGCGCCGTAGACTCGGTCCGCGGGCCCGGAGCGATCAGGAGGGACCGGATGACGAACGACGCTGCGGTTCGACCCCGACACACGGCCGGCGATCACATCTACGACGCCATCTTCATCGGCGGCATCGGCGGCGGTCTGGTGGCGCTGTTCTTCCTCGTGTTCGACATGTTCACCCGCGGGCTGCCGCTCTTCACCCCGTCGCTCATGGGCAGCGTGCTGTTCGACCGCGCCGAGGCCGCGTCGGTGACCGAGGTGAGCATGGCGGCGGTCGCCAGGTACTCCGCGCTGCACCTGCTGGCCTTCGGCGCGTTCGGCTTCGCGCTCTCGTACATCACGCATCAGGCCGAGATCCGCGCGCGCCATCCCCTCCTCGTCATCGGGCTGGTGTTCGTCCTGCTCGAGGCGGGGTTCTGGCTCGCCGTGACGGTCGCGATCCCCGGCGTGCTGGACCGGCTGGGCGTGGTCCCGGTGGCGGCGGCCAATCTCATCGCCGCAAGCGGGGTCGGGCTCTTCCTCGTCTCGACCCACCGCTCGGCGCTGACGCGATAGGCGCGGCGGCCTACGGCTCGAGCCGGATCCCCAGCTCCTTCAGCTGCCCCGGCTCGAGGTCGCCCGGGCTGCCGTCCATCAGGCTGGCGGCGCTGGCGCTCTTCGGGAACGCGATCGTCTCGCGCAGGCTCTCGCAGCGCCCCATCAGCATGACGATGCGGTCGAAGCCGAGCCCGATGCCGCCGTGCGGCGGCGAGGCGAACCGGTAGGCGTCGAGCAGGAACCCGA
>CAZKQE010000138.1:0-7238 GCA_964554725.1 uncultured bacterium | reverse complement strand
AGGCCGACGGACGGCAGGATCGTGAACCACTTCAGCTTGTCCTGCTGCAGGAACGGGTCGCCGGCCGGGGTCACCGTCCGCAGATAGTCGTAGGCGAACACGTTGCTGTGATTCGTCACGTTCACGATCTCGGCGAAGAACCGGAAGCTCCCGCGCGAGGTGGTCCAGCGGCGCGTGGCCCGCACGTCCAGCCGCTGGTAGTGGGGCAGCCGCGCGCCGTAGATCTTCTGCGGACGCACGGCGAGGGCGGGGTTGCCGTTGCCGTCGGTCACCGGGACGAACGTCTCGAGCGTGGCCGGCCAGCCGCTGTGGAACGTGAACAGCACGTTGATCATCCACGACGGGTTCAGATGGTGGGTGAGGTCGAGGTTGAACGCGTGCCGCTGGTCCTGCGGGTTCGGGTGCTCGCGGTCGAACTCGACGACCTCGGGGCTGTTGATGTTCTCGATGCTCGAGACGACCTCGCGCGCCGAGGAGAGGGCGTAGCTGGCGCGCACCCGCAGGCGCTGGCCGATGCGCTGGTCGCTGTAGAGCTCGATCCCGCGCGCAGTCGAGCTCACCGGGGTGACCAGGATGCGGTCTTCGTTCGACTCCGGGAAGACGTCGAGGCCGCCCTTCCAGTTCCGGTAGGCCGGCCGCAGGCGCGTACCGCGTTTCGTGTACGCCTCGATCCGCAGCACCCCGTTCCGCGCCGAGAGCCGCTCCCACCCGGCCGTCCACTGCTTCGAGAGCTCGGAGCGGTGATAGCGCTGGAGGTCGTCCAGCACGCCGACCGCATCGATCCCCTGGATCTGCCGGTAGTACCCCCAGCCGGCGCGGAGCGTCGTGCGCCCGGTGAGCGCCAGCGCCGCTCCGACGCGCGGGCTGAAGTCCCGATCCCCGGTGTAGGAGGCGCGGTCGTAGCGCCCGCCCAGGTCGACGACCAGCGGGGCGAGCACCCGGTAGCGATGGGTCATGTACACGCTGGCCAGCGACCCGGTGCGGCGGAACGTGGAGTTGGCCCGCACCGGGTAGTAGGCGGTCGTGTCCGCCTCGGGATCGTTCGGGTCCTGGCCGACCGCGGTGAGTGCGGCGTCGGTGGTCTCGAGGCGGCGCAGGTCGAAGCCGGTGTCGAGCACGTAGGCGTCCGAGAGCCCGAGCGTCCAGTCCTGCTTGAACCCCAGCGCCGAGAAGTCCCGCGCGTTCGTCACCGAGTAGAGCGTGTCGGGCGTGTTCGCGTACAGCTCGGCCCCGTCGCGATCGCGCGTGACGAGTCCCGCCGACACCATGTTCCGCACCAGGCTGCGGGGTCCGAGCTGGGTTTGCAGCGTGGCCCAGCCGTACGAGTTCCCGTAGTGGTTGTTCGCCCGCTCCACGGTGGGGATCGTGTCGTTGAACCCGGTCGTGGCCTTGGCGTTGAACTTGTAGCGGTCGCCGGCATGGAGGCCGGTGAAGGTCAGGCGATGCCGCGGGCCCAGCTCGGTCTCGAACCGCGCGAACAGGTCATGGTAGCGGGGCGACGGAAGCTCGTTCTGATTGATGAGGCCGAAGACCAGGTCCATGTACCCGCTGCGCCCCGAGACCAGCCAGGACCCCTTGCCCTTGCCCAGGCGGCCCATCGCCATCGCGCGCGCATTCACCAGGCTGACCCCGAGTCCGTAGACCGTCCGGTCCGCCCGCGGCCGCCGCGACGTGAGCTTGAAGACGCCGCTGCGCTTGTTCCCGTAGCGCGCGGGGAACCCGCCGGTCATCAGCTCGATGCCCTCGATCACCTCCATGTCGAGCACGCTGATGGCGCCCTCGTTGAAGTCCTTGAGGTGATACGGCTCGTACAGCTCGAGCTCGTCGAGCAGGATCAGGGTCTCGTCGTGGCGCCCGCCGCGGATCGAGAAGTGCGCGGCGTAGTCCCCGGACGAAAGGCCCGGCAGCCGGTTCACCGCCCGGAACACGTCCTCGTGCACCTGGGTGACCGACTCGAGGTCCTCGCGGGACAGCGACTGCCGCACGGTGCCGCCGGTCTCCATGAAGGAGAAGGTGCCCGGCGTGACGGTGATGTGCTCGAGCTGGATCGGCTTCGGGATGATCCGCAGCTCGAGGTCGAGCGCCGCGTCGGCGGCGACCTCGACCTGCTCGCGGACCAGCACCTCGAAGCCGAGGCGGAGGACGCGCAGCGTGTAGACGCCGGGCGGCACGCCGCGCAGCTCGAAACGGCCGTCGGGCTCGGTCAGCGCCCAGCGGCCGGTCCCGACCAGGACGATCTCCGCCGCCTGGACGGGTTCGGACGAGGACGCGTCGGTGACCCGGCCACGCACCGTCATGCCGCCGGCGGGCGCCGTCTGCGCGGCCGCCGTTCCCATCAGCAACCACGTGAGCAATGCGATCGTCGTGACAATGCCAGCGCGGCCCTTCATCGTCTCCTCCAGAAGATGAGGGGCGGAGGGCGATCGCGTCCCGCCGTCCCCGTGGTCACTTCCCGTCGTGGATGATCCTCGTGGCCATGCCTCGCGGCGCATGATACCCGAGTCCGGCGATATCCCGGCGTCATCCCCCCGGTCCCGGGACCGCACGGGCCCGCCCGCGACCCGGGACCCTCCACTGTACCCGGCAGCGGCCCGATCCGTTCCCGGGAAGCGCAGGGTGGAGGCCTCGCGGGAACGGCCCTCGAAGGTCGGTCGGTGGTCGCCGACGTCGGTGGCTCGAGGCCACGGCCCGAGTCGCGAGGGACGGCCCCCCCGCTCAGGGTCCCGTGCTGCCGCCGCTCCCCCGCCGACACTCGGACGTTCGACCCCGGTAAACGAGGACCTCGACGCTCGCGGTCGGCGGGGCGGGACGTTGCTCGGCCGCCTCGTCTCGCGCCCGTTCCCGTCCTCCCGGACCCGCTGGAGCCCGGCCCGCGTGGTCACGCGCGGGGCGCCGAGAGTCAGGGTCGCGCTCGGATCCGTTCATGGCCGTTCTCCGCGGGCGCGCCGCCTCTCCTGTCGCCGCGCTCCCATGGCGATTCACGGCCCGTCTGGTTACGCTCGGGCTCATGAGGCTCTCGTACTCGCCAGACCCCCGATCGGCGGCCCGGCGCCGGGGATTTCGGATCTCGGCCGGCGTCGTGCTCACCCTGGGACTCATGGCGGCCTCCCCGCCGCCGCGGGCCGGGGGCGCCGCGAGCGACTCCTCCTCGCGGGCCGGGATCGAGCGCCGCGCGGCGATGATCCGACGCTGGGCGGACCAGGGCGTATACGACGGCTCGGTCGAGGCCCGTCAGCGGGCGATCCGCGACCTCGACGAGATCATCGCGCTCGATCCACTGAACGGCGAGCACTGGCTGATCCTCGGCCGCATCTACCGCACCGGCGAGTTCGATTCCCGTGCGCGCGCCTGCCTGCGCCGTGCGACCGTGCTCATGCCCCGCGAGTCGCGCGCGTGGCTCGCGCTCGGTCGCGCCTGGAAGCGGGAGTGGATCCGCGGGCAGGACACGCTCGCCGCCCGGTTCGCCGAAGGAGCATTCGACACCGCGTGCCTGGTTCGCCCGCGGTCCTCCGAGAACTGGCTCGCACTGGTCCCGATGCGCTACGAGCGCGGCGACCGCGCCGGCGCCCTGGACGCCGCCCGGCGCGCGCTGGCGCTGCGGCGCGGGGACCCCGAGGCGGCCCTTGCAGTCGCCTATCTCTCGTACCGCTCCGGCGACATCGAGCGCGCCGACACGCTGTTTCGCGACGCGATCCCGAGGCTCCGATCCGATCTGCGCGCGCTCCTGTACGACCCTTCGAAGTGGTTCCGGGCCTCGCACCGGAGCGGGAGGACACGGACCTCCCCGCAGGGCGCCATGTCCGCGCCCGAGCACGATGCGGAGAAGGCCGAGGCGACGCAGGACGCCGACATCCGCGACCTCGTCTCCCGCACCGCCACGCTGGACTCGGCCGCCGCCTTCTGGGGCAAGGTGGACCCCGACCCCACGACGGTCGCCAACGAGATGCAGCTCGAGTACTGGTCCCGGGTCGCCCACGCCTGGTTCGTGTTCTGGGACCAGGACCGTCCCATGCTGGACTCGCGCGCCATCACCTTCGTGCGATACGGCCCTCCGGACCGGGTGGAGATCAACCCGGAGGGGGTCCCGCTCGCCTACGCGCCGATCCGTCGAAGCGCCAGCCCGCACGGGGGCGGAGTCCTCGACTACCCGATGCACGTTCAGGGATGGTTCTATCCCGAGCTGGGCATGCGTGTCGTGCTGAACGACCGCTCGCTTCGCGGCCGCTTCACGCCCCAGGTCGCCCGCGACTTCGACCCGCTCTCGGTGCCGGATCCGGACGTTCTCGCCCGCCGCCCGGACCTCGTCACCTTCGGCGACGGCCTGGCGGTCTTCCCGACCCTGCCGCCACGCGATCAACGGATCGAGCTCCGCGGCACGCTGGTGCGCTTCGAGAGCGAGCGCGGCCCGCGTCTGCTCGTCCAGGTTCGCGCGGAGGCCCGGCCCGACGACCGTCTGACCGGTCGCTGGCTGGTGTTCGATCGCGAGGGACGGGAGCTCGCCGGTTCGTCGGTCGAACTGGGCGTCTCGAGCTGCGACCCCGCCGAGTGGCGGCTCGCGGAGGTGGCGGCCGAGCTGCCGGCCGGAGCGGCGAGCGTGGCGCTCTCGGTGCGCGACGCGCGCCGGCGCCGCGGGATCTTCCGCGCCGAGACCGCCGTCGCCACCCCGGGCGCCTTGCTCGCGATCAGTGACGTCGTGCTCTGCTGCGGAGACCCGGCGAGCCTGGCGCGCTCCGGGCTCGTCCAGTTCGAGGCGAACATGGAGGGGCGCGTCTCCGGTCGCAACCCGGTCGCCGCCTACTTCGAGATCTACCGCCTGGCCGCCGGCGCCGACGGGCTCTCGCACTTCGAGTACGAGTACCGCGTCCGCCGGCTTCCCGCGCCGGGGAGCAGGCCGCCGCGCGGCGGGCCGCCGGTCGTCCTCAGCTCGCAGCGCGAGGAGACGAACGCCGGGCCGCACCGGCGTCAGTTCGTGAGCGTCCCCATCACCTCGCTCGCCCGCGGCCGCTACCGGCTCGAGATCATCGTGCGCGACCGGACGACCGGCGCGCAGGTCGAGGGCGCGACCGAGTTCGACCGCGAGTGAGCCCGGGCCCTCGCCCCCCGTCTCCCGTACGGCCGCCCCTCACACCCCTCCGCCTGCATCGGAATCGCCGTCAGGATCGCGGCGGTCCCCGGCCCTCAACCTGCTCCGCGACGCGACGCGTCGCGCGCGATGGAAGCGTTCATCGCCATCGCGGGTCCGGACCGGCGCCCGCCGGTGCGTGATGCCGAGCCTGAGGCGAAAGTCATCTGCGCTCCAGCCCGATGACCCGCATCCTGCAGCATTCGCAGCGTGCGCCCTTCGCCGTGTTCGGGACGGCGGGGACGAGGGCACCGGCTCCCGGCTACTCCCGCTCGAACCGGATCACCCCGGTGGCGGTGGTCGCGGCCACCAGGTCCCGGACCTCGACCCGAAGCTGGTAGCTGCCGCTCCGGATCGATCGCATCGGCACCGAGATGAGTTGCCGGCGATGCACCCCTTCGTGAATCTCCTCGCGCGAGGCCTCGAAGGCCACGGGGACCCGGGCCGGCTTGCCGTCCTTGAGCGAGGTGATCGAGTAGGTGTAGGCGAAGTGCGCCCGGCCGTCCGCGCCCGCAACCAGTCGGTCCATCTCGAAGTAGACCGCGAGCGGGCGCGACCCGCGCACGCGTCGCTCCAGGTCGGGCTCGATCCGCAGACTCCCGGGGCTCAGCGAGGCGCCCTCCGGGCCGCACGACAGGACGAGGTCGCTGAGCGTGAGGCCCGGCGCGGGCGGCAGCACGGAGGACGCGAGGCGGACGAGCCCGCGGCGGCCGCGCGGGCCGCTCACGCTGAGGTCGACCCGATAGTCGCCGGCCGGGGCGGCGACCGTGAAATCGGCGACCCGCTGTCCCGCCGGGTCGCATGCCGAGCTCGTGAGCGGTCCCGAACCGCGCGCGATCACCCGACCGTCGGAGCCGACCACCGCCCATGCCGCCTGGAGCGTGTCGTCCGGCTCGCCGGGCGTGACCACGTGAGCGACCAGGACGGCGCCGCCGGCGGCGGGGAAGCGGGCGATGTGACCGCGGACCGGGATCGGCCGCGACCCCGGCGCCATCGCGCGAAAGACGCCGCGGCCCTGGCCCAGCGACACCAGGTCCGGGCGGCCGGCGAGCAGCCGCGGATCGGGCCGGGGGTCGGGGTCCGACTCGGTCGCCAGCGGGAGTTGGAACGACTGGGTGAGGGCCCGGTCCCAGAGCTCGGCGCGGAACCCGAGATCGGGATAGGACCAGACCTGCACATTGAACGGGTAGAAGTTCGGCTCCGGCCGATAGTCCACGTAGCCGGGCGGCTTCTGCGTGTCGTACCGGGCGTACCAGTAGGCGAGCGGGCTCGAGAGCGGATTGACGTCCACGGCGGCGGGCGGGCCGTAGCGCACGAACAGTTCGCTGCGCATGTCCCAGCGCACGCCGTGCGCGTCCTGGAACAGGAGGAGCGCGAGTCCCAGGCGGGTGGCGTGGTCCAGCGCCGCCTCGTTCTCGGGCGTGGTCATGTCGGGATCGATGATCTCCCACGACGCCGGTTCGCTCGTGGTCGCCGCGAGCGGGTCGGGGGGGGCGTCATGGGCGTCGCGGGCCCAGATCGGGTCGTCGAAGCGCCGGGCGATCTCCCCGGGCAGCCGGGCGCGTGCGGCGCGGAACGCGCTGTCGGCGCGGGCCAGGGCCCCGGCGCGGTAGCTGGCGCAGCCCAGCGCGACGATCGGCTCCCATGCCCCCGGGTCGGCGGCGCACCCGCGCCGCGCGGCGACCGCGGCGCGCCCGACCTGCCCCCGCGCCACGTCCAGGGCGGCCAGCCGTCCCCACGCTTGTGCGCTCGTAGGCGCCAGCGCGGTCGCCCGGGCCAGGCTCTGCTGCGCGCGGACGAGCGCCGTATCCTCGAACGAGCTGAGCCACTCCCAGGTCCACGCGAAGCCGAGCGCGAGATGGGCCTCGGGGTCGTCGGGGGCGACGCGCCGGGCCCGTTCGTAGCACGAGCGGCCCCGACGCCGTTGACCCGTCTCCAGACACAGCCGACCGAGATCCAACCAGACCTGGAGCCGTCCCGGATCGAGCAGGGATGACCGCTCCAGCTCGGCCAGCGCCTGTCGCCGGGCGTCGATCGTGCCTGCGACCAGTCGATCCATCGCCCGCCGATGGAGGGCCTCCGCCTCGGCGGACCGGGTGGCGGCGATCGAGGAGGC
>CAZKQE010000137.1:0-7350 GCA_964554725.1 uncultured bacterium | reverse complement strand
GACGGACTGCCGGACGGGCCGGCGTGGCGCGAGTTCGTCGGGCGCTGGCTCGAGGCGTCCGGCTGCACGCTCGGCAAGGCCGCGCGCGGCGACTGGGAGGTGGCGCTGTCGCCGCCGCTCCAGAAGCGCTGGCGGCGCCAGCGCGTGCGGCTGGTCTTCGACCCGCAGCGGCCCACCCTGCCGCGCGGTGCGTGGTTCACCGCGCCGGGCAGCGGCGGCGGCCGGCGCATCCTCGAGGCGGCCTGCGCCGAGCCGCTGCTGACGCGGCGCACGGCGCTCGCCCAGGTGCCGGGGGCGCCCGAGCAGGGGATCGCCGCGGTGTGCCGGGTGCGCGGCCTGGCCTGGGGGCCGCCGCGCCTGGGGCCGGTGCGCTACGAGCGGCGGGTGGCGTTCCACGTGGTGGTGACGCTGTGGGGCGGGCTGCCGGAGCAGGAACCGTGGGTGATGCTGCTCGGCCCCGACGGCGAGCTGCTGGAGTGGGAGCGCGGGTCGGAGCTGCCCGGCGTGCGCTCGCGTGAGGGGCTCTACCAGATCCCCGACCCGCTCCCGGGCGAGGCGTGCGAGCGGCTCGCGGCGCGGGCCCGGGTCGAGCTGGACGCCCTGCTCAGCCGCCGCGAGCAGGAGTGGGAGCGGGGCGTGGGGCGCCAGCGTGAGGACGAGCTGACGCGGCTCGCGGACTTCTTCGCCGCCCGCATCGAGGAGGAGGAGGAGCGCACGCGACGGCGGGGCCCGAACGGCGACGAGTCCGAGATGGAGGGGGGCGACGCCACCTCGCTCAAGCTGGAGTGGGAGCGCCGCGCCGCCGAGGTGCGCCAGCGCTGGGCGCTGCGCACCGAGGTGCGGATGTGGGGCCTCGAGGAGTGGTCGTGGCCGGTGGCGGAGATCGAGCAGGAGCTGCGCGCCGGCGCGGTGCGGCAGCGGCTCACCAGCCGGGTGGACGTCGCGCGCGGCCGCCCGGCGCTGCCGGCCTGCCCGCGCTGCGGCGCCCCGGCCGAGATGCTGGTGCGGGCCCGCGGCGGGGTCGCGTGCGTCCGCTGCGCCCCTTGACGACCGCGGGGGCAACGGCTAAGGTTCCGCGTTCGCGCTCCCGGACGGGTTCCCCAAAACGCTTGAAATCATCGCTCTAACTGGAGGCATACGTTGCCGTTGCAGACGCAGCACTCGACCCGCATCGAGCAGCCCGGCGCCGAGATCATGGTGCCGGTGGGGGACTTCCTCCGGCGCTATGGCCGGATCGTGATCGGCGTGGCGGTCGGCCTCGCCGTGGTCGGGACGATCCTCCTGCTCACCCAGCGCGCGCGGCGCGCGGCCGAGGAGGCGGCGGCCGGCAAGCTGGCCGAGGCCAGCCTCTACTACTGGCAGGGCGACTACCAGCGCTCGCTGGCGCTGGCGCGTGAGACGGCGCAGCAGTACGGCTCGACCCCCAGCGGACGTGACGCGTTCCGCCAGGCGGGCGACGCCGCCTACTGGGGCGGCGAGTTCAAGGCCGCGGCGGCCGAGTATCGCCGCTACCTCGAGGGCAAGCCGGCCGGGCTGCTGGCGGACGCCGCGCGGCGCAGCCTCGCCTACGCGCTGGAGAGCGACGGCCAGCACCTGGAGGCGGTGAAGGAGTACGACGCGCTGGTCGGGCGCTTCGACCGCGCCTCCTCGGCCGAGTTCCTGGTGGCGGCCGCCCGCTGCCTGCAGGCCGCCGGGCAGGTGCCGGCCGCGATCGAGCGGCTCCACCGCGTGACGGACGAGTTCGGCGAGACCGAGTACGCGAACCAGGCCCGCATCACGCTGGCCGAGCTGGGCGCGCCGCAGCACGCGCCGGCCGCCGCGGGCGCGCCGGCGACGCCGCAGCGCTGACCCGGCTCACCCCACCCACACCGTCTTCAGGTTCACGAACTCGCGGATCCCCGCGGTCGCCAGCTCGCGGCCGTAGCCCGAGGCCTTGACGCCGCCGAACGGCAGCCGTGGGTCGGAGCGGACGATCCCGTTCACGAACACCTGTCCCGCCTCGAGCGCGCGCGCCAGCGCCTCGCCGCGGGCGGGGTCGCCGGTCCAGACGCTGGCGCCGAGCCCGAAGCGGGAGCGGTTCGCCAGCGCCACCGCCTCGGCGTCGTCGCCGGCGCGCACCAGCGCCGCGAGCGGACCGAACGTCTCCTCGTCGAACGCCGGCATCCCGGGCGCGACGTCGGCCAGCACGGTGGGCGGGTAGAAGAACCCGGGACCGGGCGGGCGGGTGCCGCCGGCGAGCAGCCGGGCGCCGGCGGCGAGCGAGCCCCGCACCTGGCGGTCGAGGGCGTCGCGCAGGTCGTCGCGCGCGAGCGGCCCCACCTCGGTCGCGGGGTCCATCGGGTCGCCGACCCGCAGCGCCGCCATCCCGGCGGCGAACGCGCGCTCGAAGCGGTCCGCGACCGGGGCCGCGACGATGAAGCGCTTGGCGGCGATGCAGCTCTGCCCGTTGTTCTGGACGCGGGCGGCGACCGCGTGGCGGGCGACCGCCTCGGGGTCGGCGTCGGCGAGCACCAGGAAGGGGTCGGAGCCGCCCAGCTCGAGCACGGTCTTCTTGAGCGCGGCCCCCGCCCGCGCGGCGATCGCGCGGCCCGCCTCCTCGCTGCCGGTGAGCGTGACCCCGCGGACCACCGGATGGTCCACCAGGTCCGCGGCCCGGCCGGCGCCCACCAGCAGGGTCGTGAAGACGCCCTCCGGGAACCCGGCGGCGCGGAACACCTCCTCGATCGCCAGCGCCGATCCCGGCACGTTCGAGGCGGGTTTCAGCACCACCACGTTGCCCGCCATGAGCGCCGGTACGGCGGCGCGGAACGCCTGCCAGAACGGGAAGTTCCACGGCATCACGGCGAGGACGGCGCCGAGCGGCTCGCAGCGCACCTCGCTGCGGGCGGCATCGCTCGCCACCGGCTCGGACGCCAGCATGCGCGGCGCGTGCGCGGCGAAGTGGTCGCAGGCGAGCGCGCACTTGTCCACCTCGGCCCCGGCGGCCGCGATCGGCTTGCCCATCTCGCGGGTGAGGAGCGCGGCGAACCGGTCGCGCCCGCCTCGCAGCACGGCGGCGGCGGCGCGCAGGCGCTCGCCGCGCGCGGCCACCGGCAGCCGGGACCAGGCGTCGAACGCCCGCCCGGCCAGCGCCATCCGGGCGGCCACCTCGTCTGGACCCGGCTCGGGATGGTCCCGTATCGTGCGGCCGGTGGTGGGATCGGTGGAACGCATCGGGGCGCGAGCCTACACCCTCGCGTCCCCGGGGGGCAGCGCGGCCGCGGGAGGGGGGCGATGAGCGAGATCGACCGCATCGTGGACCAGCTGAAGCGCGCGTTCGAGGGCCCGGCGTGGTCGGGGCCCTCGGTGCTCGAGGCGCTGGACGGGGTCACCGCCGCCCGGGCGGCACGGCGGCCGATCGCCGGCGTCCACTCGATCTGGGAGCTGTCGCTCCACATTGCGGTGTGGGAGGACGTGGTGCGCCGGCGCGCGCTGGGCGAGCGCTACCATCCCGGCGATGCCGAGGACTGGCCGGCGGTCCGCACGCGCACGCCGGCCGCCTGGTCGGCCACCCTGCGCCGGCTGCGGGCCGGGCACCGGGCGCTGCGCGAGGTGGTCGCCGCCTTCGACCCGCGCCGGCTCGACCGGCCGCTGACGCCGGGCGGCACCGCGGGCTACGTCCAGTTCCACGGCGCCGCCCAGCACGACCTCTATCACGCCGGGCAGATCGTCGTCCTGCGCCGCGGCTGAGTGCGGACGGCGGACCGTGGCGCCGGCCGCCCGCCTCAGAGGACCAGGTCGAGCTGCTGCGGGGAGGGCGGCGGGGTGAGGAGCGGCACCGGGTGGGGCCGGGCCGGGACGCCCGCACGGACCGCGGCCAGGCGCTCGCGCACCGCGCGACGATCGGCCTCCGGCAGGTAGGCGCGGCCGGCGTAGCGGCGCCGGTAGCGCTCCCGCTCGGCGGGCCAGTCGCGGGCCAGGGCGGCGAGGAAGTGCTCGCGGGTCCCGGGCCGCAGGTGGAGCGCCTCGGCCCACAGCGAGGTGGCCCCGGCCGCCCGCGCCGCGCGCACCACCGCCCGCATGGACTCGGCCGAGTCCGACAGTCCGGGCAGGATGGGCGCCAGCGCCACCCCGACCCGGATCCCGGCCTCGCGCAGCAGGGCAATCGCCCGCAGGCGCTGGCGCGGCGGTGCCGTGCCCGGCTCGGTGGTGCGCCACACGCGTTCGTCGAGGGTGGGGATCGAGACGCTGACCGAGACCTCGACCCGGGCCGCCGCCGCCCGCAGCACGTCGCGGTCGCGCACGACCAGCGGCCCGCGCGTGATGATCCCGAACGGGGTGCCGTGGGCGGCGAGCACCCCGATGCACGCCCGGGTCAGGCGGTAGCGGCCCTCGGCCGGCTGGTAGGGGTCGGTGGCGGCGCCGATCACGACCGGCTCGCGGCCCCAGCCGGGACGGGAGAGTTCGCCGGCCAGCACCGCGGCGACGTTCACCTTGACCCGCACGGAGCGCCCGTAGCGGTCGTCCGACGGCCGGTCGGCACGCGCCTCGAAGGCCCGCACGTAGCAGAACGTGCAGCGGTGGGCGCAGCCCATGTACGGGTTCAGCGACCAGCGGAAGGGCATCCCGCGGACCGGGTTCAGGGCGCTGCGGCAGGGCTCCTCACGGAACTCGGTGCGCATGGCGGGGAGGCTAGCGCGGAAGCGTCCGGGGCACAAGTGTGCAGGAGCCGGCGGTCCGGATGTTCATGTCGCATAATCGGTATTATGTAAACCTAGGCGTGGAGCGCGGGCGCGGCGCGCCGTCCGCCGCTCAGCCGGCCGCGGCCGTCCTCCCCACCACCAGGTTGAGCAGCTTGTTGGGGACGAAGATGGCCTTGCGCACATCGGCCCCGTCGAGGTGGCGCCGCACGCGCTCGTCGGCCAGCGCCACCCGGGTCACCTCGGCCTCGGCGACGTCGCGCGGCAGCTCCAGCGTGGCGCGCAGCTTCCCGTTCACCTGGACGGCGATCGTGACGCTGTCCTCGACCACCCGGGCCGGGTCCCAGGCGGGCCACTCGGCATGGGCCAGGCTCTCCGGGTGGCCGAGCCGCCGCCACAGCTCCTCGCCCAGATGGGGCGCGAACGGCGACAGGATCAGCACCAGCGGCTCGATCACCGCGCGCGGGCGCCGCTCGAGCGGCGTGAGGGCGTTCACCAGCACCATGAGCTGGGAGATCGCGGTGTTGAAGCGCAGCCCTTCGATGTCCTCGGTCACCTTGCGCACGGTCTGGTGGAGCAGCCGCTCGAGCTCGGGCGGCGGCGGGCCGTGGTCGAGCGCCGGGCTCGGCCCGCCCGCGTCGTCCACGACCAGGCGCCACACGCGGTCGAGGAAGCGGGTGATGCCCTCGACGCCGCGGGTGTTCCAGGGCTTCATCGCCTCGAGCGGGCCCATGAACATCTCGTAGAGGCGCACCGCGTCGGCGCCGAAGCGGTCGATCATGTCGTCCGGGTTGACGACGTTGCCGACCGACTTCGACATCTTCTGGTTGTCCTCGCCCAGCACGGTGCCCTGGTGGACCAGCTTGCGGAACGGCTCCGGCGTGCTGACCAGGCCGATGTCGAACAGCACCTTGTGCCAGAAGCGGGCGTAGAGCAGGTGGAGCACGGCGTGCTCGGCCCCGCCGACGTAGAGGTCCACCGGCATCCAGTAGCGCTCCTTCTCCGGGTCGACGATCCGCTCGGGGTTCCGCGGGTCGAGGTAGCGGAGGTAGTACCAGCACGAGCCGGCCCACTGCGGCATGGTGTTCGTCTCGCGCCGCGCCGGCCGGCCGTCGGGCCCGGTGGTCGCCACCCAGTCGGCGAGCCGCGCCAGCGGGCCCTCGGGGTTGTCGCCGGTGCCGGAGGGCTTGAACTGCTCGGTCTCGGGCAGCCGCAGCGGCAGCTGCTGCTCGGGCAGCGCCACCGGGGCGCCGTCCACCCACACGATCGGGAACGGCTCCCCCCAGTAGCGCTGGCGCGAGAACAGCCAGTCGCGGAGCTTGTAGTTCACCGCCCGCCGCCCCTTCCCCGTCGCCTCGAGCCAGGCGGTGATGCGGGCGATCGCCTCGGCGGCGGGCAGCCCGTCGATCGAGAAGCTCCCGTCCGGCGTGGTCGAGTTCACGGCGCGGCCGTGCTCCGGGTCCACGTAGGCCTCGCGCGTGACGTCGCCGCCGGCGACCACCTCGCGCACCGGCAGGCCGAAGGCGCGGGCGAACTCCCAGTCGCGCGCATCGTGGCCGGGGACCGCCATGATCGCCCCGGTGCCGTAGCCCATCAGGACGTAGTCGGCGATCCACACCGGCAGGCGCTCGCCGTTCACCGGGTTGACGGCGTGGCCGCCGGTGAAGACGCCGCTCTTCTCCTTCCCCACCTCCTGGCGCTGCAGGTCGCTCTTGCGCGCGGCCGCCTCGCGGTAGGCGGCGACCTCGGCGCGGCGGTCGGGCGCGGTGAGCACCTCCACCAGCGGGTGCTCGGGCGCCAGCACCATGTAGGTGGCGCCGAACAGGGTGTCGGGCCGGGTGGTGAAGACGCGCAGCGCGCCCGGCGCCCCGGCGAGCGGGAACTCGACCTCGGCGCCGATCGAGCGGCCGATCCAGTTCCGTTGCATCTCCCAGGTGCTGGTCGGCCACTCGACCTGGTCGAGGTCCTCGAGCAGGCGGTCGGCGTAGGCGGTGATCTTCAGCACCCACTGGCGCATCGGGCGGCGGACGACGTCGAACCCCCCCACCTCGCTCCTGCCGTCCACGATCTCCTCGTTTGCCAGCACGGTGCCGAGCTCCGGGCACCAGTTCACCGGCACCTCGGCCACGTAGGCGAGGCCGCGCTCGAACAGGCGCAGGAAGATCCACTGCGTCCAGCGGTAGTAGTCGGGGTCGGTGGTGTTCACCTCGCGCGTCCAGTCGTAGGAGAGACCGACGCGCCGCATCTGGCGACGGAAGGTGGCGATGTTCTCGGCGGTCGTCACCGCCGGGTGGATGCCGGTGCGGACCGCGTACTGCTCCGCCGGCAGGCCGAACGCGTCCCAGCCCATCGGGTGCAGGACGTTGAAGCCCCGCATCCGCTTGTAGCGCGAGACGATGTCGGTGGCGGTGTAGCCTTCGAGGTGGCCCACGTGCAGGCCCGAGCCGGAGGGGTACGGGAACATGTCCAGGCAGTAGAACTTGGGACGGCCCGGCGTCTCGCGGGTGACGAAGGTGCCGTGCTCCTCCCAGTACGCCTGCCAGCGGGGCTCGACCTCGGCGAAGGGATAACGGTTCATGGGGCGCGGAGAGTAGCGGGCGCGGCGCGGCCTGTCACGCCGGACCCGGGGCCGGCGCCGTCGGGGCGCGGTCCGGCTCCCGCCGGCGGCGTC
>CAZKQE010000136.1:4803-7411 GCA_964554725.1 uncultured bacterium | reverse complement strand
ACTTCCTGCTGCAGGAGATGGGCCGCGAGGCGAACACGATCGGCTCCAAGGCGAACGACGTCGAGATCGCGCACGCGGTGGTGGTGATCAAGGAAGAGCTGGAGCGCCTGCGCGAGCAGGTGCAGAACGTCGAGTGAATACGGTGCGCGGGCGCGCGGGGCGGGGGGCCGGATCGTGAGCGCCCCGCTCCCCGACGCGGCCGCGACCCCGATCCCGTTCCGCTTCGCCGCCGGTGGGTTCCTCCTCGTGCTATCGGGGCCGTCGGGGGCGGGGAAGGGCACGCTGGTGGACCGGCTGGTCGCCGTACGGCCCGAGTGCGTGTTCTCGATCTCGGCCACGACCCGGCCGCGGCGGACGAACGAGCAGGACGGCGTGCAGTACGAGTTCGTGACCCGCGAGGAGTTCGAGCGGCGGCGCTCGGCGGGGATGTTCCTCGAGTGGGCGGAGGTGCACGGGCAGCTCTACGCCACCCCGGGCCGGTTCGTGGACGAGGGCGTGCGGGCGGGACGGATCGTGGTGCTGGACGTGGACGTGCAGGGCGGGGCCAGCGTGCGGCGGGCGCGGCCGGACGCGGTCTCGGTGTTCATCTACCCGCCCTCGATCGAGGCGCTGCGCAAGCGGCTCCTGGGCCGCTCGACCGATTCGCCGGAGGTGGTCGAGCAGCGGCTGCGGAACGCGCCCGGCGAGTTGAGGCAGTACCGCGAGTACGATTACCTGGTCGTGAACGACGATCTGGAGCAGGCGGTGGCGCGGCTGACGGCGATCGTGGATGCCGAGCGCGCGCGCGTCCGCCGGTTGAAGGCCGAGTAGCCGCGCCCCGCGGCGGATGCCGCGGCGCGCACCCCACGAGGAGGATGCACGAGATGACCAAGCTGGCAGCGTTGTACCCACCCCCGGGCAGCAACAAGTACGAGCTGGCGATCGTCGCGGCGCGCGAGGCGCGGCGGCTCAACGAGTGGTCGAAGCGCACCGGCGAGACGCTGCCGGGCAAGGTGACCGCGGTCGCGCTCGAGCGGGTGCTGCACGGCGAGGTGCCGTACGGCTACGAGGAGTACCCGGCGTAACCAGGGGATGAGCCATGCTGAGGGGGCGCACCGTCGTGGTCGGGGTCTCGGGGGGCATCGCCGCCTATAAGGCGTGCGAGCTGGTCCGCTGGCTCGGCGAGCGCGGCGCCACGGTGATCGTGGCGATGACGCCGGCGGCGGCGGAGTTCGTCACCCCGCTCACCTTCCAGGCGCTCTCGGGCAACCCGGTCGTGACCGGCCTGTGGGGCGACCAGCGCCCCGGGTTCGACCTGCCGCCGGCGGCGGCGGGCCGGGTGCGGGGTCGCGTCGAGCACGTGGACGTCGCCGAGGCGGCCGACTGCCTGGTGATCGCCCCGGCGACCGCGGACGTGATGGCCCGCCTCGTGCACGGGGAGGCACCTGACGCGCTCACGGCGATCGCGCTGGCGTCGCGGGCGCCGCTGATCGTGTGCCCGGCGATGGACCTCGAGATGTGGCGCCGGCCGGCGACGAAGGCGAACGTGGCGGCGCTGCGCGCCCGCGGCGCGGTGATCGTCGGGCCCGAGAGCGGACCGCTCGCCTCGGGGCTCTCGGGGCCGGGACGCCTGGCGGGGATCGAGGCGATCGGTGCGGCGGTCGAGCGCGTGCTCGAGCGCCGTCGCAGCATGGAGGGGATGCGGGTGCTGATCGGCGCCGGCCGCACCGAGGAGCCGCTCGATCCGGTGCGGGTGCTCACGAACCGCTCGAGCGGACGCATGGGGTTCGCGCTCGCCGAGGCGGCCCGCGACCGCGGCGCGCGCGTGCGGCTGGTGGCGGGTCCCACCAGCGTCGAGCCGCCGGCCGGGGTCGCGCTCGAGCCGGTCACCACCGCCGCCGAGATGGAGCAGGCGATGCGCGCGCACGCCGGCCACGCCGACCTGGTGCTGATGGCGGCGGCGGTCGCCGACTACCGGCCCGCCCGGCCCTCGGCGGGCAAGATGAAGCGCGGCGCCGGCGCGGTGCGGCTCGAGCTCACGCCCAACCCCGACATCCTGGCCGGCCTCGCCGCGCGGCGGAAGCCCGGACAGACCTTCGTCGGCTTCGCGCTCGAGACCTCGCGCGGGGTCGCCAACGCGCGCGCCAAGCTGCGCGCCAAGGGGCTCGACCTCATCGTGCTCAACTCCCCGCGCGCCGGGATCGGCGGCGAGACGAACCGGGTCACGCTGGTCGAACCCACCCGCGCCGTCGCCCTGCCCGAACTCCCCAAGCGCGAGGTCGCCGAGCGCGTCCTCGAGCGCGCCCTCGAGCTGCGCGCCCGCCGCCGCCCGGCCGCAGGGCGCCGCGCCGCCGCCACGCGCACCCGCACCCGCACCCGTCGCTCACCCGTCGTGCGAGCCAAGCGCGCCATCGCCCGCTCCGCCGCGAGGCGCCTGCGATGACCGACGATCGCAAGGACGCGGCCCAACTCGCCAGATCCCTCCGCCGCTACCTCGAACGAGAGCGCGCCCAGGGCACCGCCGACCTCCTCGCCGACGGCGCAACCAGGGCCGCGCGCGCTCCGGATGGGCCGGGGGTGCCTGGCGGGGCTCAAGACAGGGCTGATAGGGGTCTCCCTTCCAGCGCCC
>CAZKQE010000136.1:0-4703 GCA_964554725.1 uncultured bacterium | reverse complement strand
GAAGACGTCTTCGCCGACCACAACCCCGCCGGCCTCGAGCTCCGAGCCGCCATCGCCACCGCCTCGCTCCCCGTGCTCGCGCAGGTCGCCGACGAGGTGCGCGCGTGCACGAAATGCGGCCTCTGCCAGACTCGCACCAAGGCCGTGCCCGGCGTCGGCACCGCGCGCGGCGGCATCGTGTTCGTCGGCGAGGCGCCCGGCGCCGATGAGGACCGGCTCGGCGAGCCCTTCGTCGGCCGCGCCGGCCAGCTGCTGGACCGCATCATCCAGGCCATGGACGATGCGAAGCTGATCCCCGGGCTTCCCCTCGACCGCACGAACGTGTTCATCTGCAACGTGCTGAAGTGTCGGCCGCCCGAGAACCGCAACCCCCTGCCCCACGAGATCGAACAGTGCTCCCCCTATCTCCGCCGCCAGCTCGACGCCATCCGGCCGCGGATCATCTGCTGCCTCGGCAAGTTCGCCGCCGAGTTGCTGGTGGGGGTGGAGGGCACCATCCGCGACCTGCGGGGCAAGGTCTATCGATACCAGGACGCCAAGCTCATCGTGACCTACCATCCCGCGGCGTGCCTTCGGAACCCGAACTTCAAGCGCCCGGTGTGGGAGGACATGCAGCTCTTGGCGCGCGAGTACCTGTCGGATTGACCGGGCCGTGACCCGGGCGGCGCGGGAGCGCCGCAGGAAGGGAACCCCATGACGGACTCCTTGTCGCGCCCCGGCGTGGTCTCGGGCCCGGTGCCGCCGCAGGCGCTCGAGGCCGAGCGCTCGGTGCTGGCCGCGATGCTGCTCGGCAACGAGGCGGTCGGCCGCGCGGTCGAGATGGCGGATTCCGCGATCTTCTACCGCGCGGCGCACCAGAAGATCTTCGACGCGATCGTCGCGCTGTTCAACCGCAACGAGCGGGTGGACTCGATCACGGTGACCGAGGAGCTGCGCAAGCGGGGCGACCTCGAAGCGGCGGGCGGCGCGGCGACGCTCGCGCAGATCCTCGAGTACGCGACCACCACTGCGAACCTCGAGGAGCACGTCAAGATCGTCGCTTCGAAGTCCGTGCTGCGGAACCTGATCCGCGCCACCACCGAGATCCAGGAGGAGTCGTACGCCGCCTCGGACGAGACCGGCGACATCCTCGACCGCGCCGAGCAGCGGATCTTCGCGATCACCGACCAGCGCGTGCGGCAGGGGTTCGTGCCGCTCAAGGCGCTGCTGAAGCCGGCGTTCGAGCACATCGAGACGCTGTTCGAGCGCAAGGAGCACGTCACCGGAGTGCCGTCGGGCTACGTGGACCTCGACAAGCTCACCGCCGGGTTCCAGCGCGGCGACCTGATCATCGTCGCCGGGCGCCCCTCGATGGGCAAGACCAGCCTGGCGGTGAACATGGTCGAGAACGCGGCGATCCGCCACGGCGTGCCGTCGGCCATCTTCTCGATCGAGATGAGCAAGGAGCAGCTGGTGCTGCGGCTCCTGTGCTCGCAGAGCGAGGTGGCGCTCCACAAGGTGCGCAACGGCTTCCTCGGCCAGGAGGACTGGCCGCGCCTGACGACCGGCGCGGGGCTGCTGGCGCAGGCGCCGATCATGCTCGACGACTCCGCCGCCCCCACCGTGCTCGAGCTGCGCGCGAAGTGCCGCCGGCTCAAGGCCGAGGGCAAGCTGGGGCTGGTCGTCATCGACTACCTGCAGCTGATCCGCGCCGCCGGCCGGGCCGAGAACCGCGTGCAGGAGATCTCGCAGATCACGCGCGCGCTCAAGGCGCTCGCCAAGGAGCTCGACGTGCCGATCATCGCGCTCTACCAGCTCTCGCGCGCGGTCGAGCAGCGCACCGGCAAGGACAAGCGCCCGCAGCTCTCGGACCTGAGGGAGTCGGGCTCGGTGGAGCAGGACTCGGACGTCGTCCTCTTCGTCTTCCGCGAGGAGTACTACAAGCCGGACGACCCGGCGCTCAAGGGCAAGGCGACGATCATCATCGCCAAGCAGCGGAACGGTCCCACCGGCGACGTCACGCTCACGTTCCTGCGCGAGTTCACCAAGTTCGTGCCCTACAGTCCGATGATGGTCGGCGAGACCGAGCCCGACTTCTAGGCCCATGGACGAACTCCTGCCCGTCCGCGGCATCCGCTACGTGCGGGGGCGCGCGCTCGACTCGATCGCCGAGGTCGGGCGCGTCACGCTGCTGATGGGCGACATCATGCGCTTCCTCGCCCCGGGGCTGCGCTCGTTCGGGCGCGTCGTCCAGCAGATGCGGGCGATCGGGGTCGGCTCGCTGTGGCTGGTCGTGGTCGTCAGCCTGTTCACCGGCGCGGTGGCGGCGGTGCAGGCGGCCTACCAGTTCACCTCGGTGGTGCCGATGCGCTACCTGGGCTCGGTGGTGCTGCGCTCGGTGATCATCGAGCTGGGCCCGGTGCTCACCGGGCTGGTGCTGGGCGGCCGCGTCGGCTCGTCCATCGCCGCCGAGCTGGGCACGATGAAGGTGACCGAGCAGATCGACGCGCTGCGCGCGATGGCGATCCATCCGGTGCGCTACCTGGTGGTGCCGCGGGTCATCGCCGCGATCGTCATGCTGCCGGTGATGACGATCCTCGCCGACGCGATCGCGGTGTTCGGCGGCTGGGTGGTCGCCGTGACCTCGATCGGCATGTCGTCCCACACCTACACGCAGAGCCTCAAGGACTTCTTCCTCATCAAGGACCTGCTCTCGGGGCTCATCAAGGCGTTCTTCTTCGGCGGCATCATCGGGCTCATGGGCTGCTACTACGGGTTCGCCACCGAGGGCGGGGCCGAGGGTGTGGGGCTGGCGACCACCCGCGCGGTGGTCGCCTCGTGCGTGCTGGTGCTGATCAGCGACTACGTGCTCGCCAACGTCCTGTTCCGGTTCGTGTTCGCGAAATGATCCGCATCCGGGGGCTCCGCAAGCGGCTGGGCGAGAAGCAGGTGCTCGACGGCGTGGACCTCGACATCGAGGCGGGCAAGACGGTCGTCATCATGGGGCGCAGCGGTTCGGGCAAGAGCGTGCTGCTCAAGCACGTCATCGGGCTCATGATCCCCGACGAGGGCAGCATCGCGGTCGGCGACCAGGAGCTGGTCGGCATGCGTGAGCGGGAGCTGGACGCGGTGCGGAGGCGGTTCGGGATGCTGTTCCAGAGCGCGGCGCTGTTCGACTCGCTCTCGGTCGGGGACAACGTCGGGCTGGTCCTGCGCGAGCACCTGCGGCTCGACGACGCCGAGGTGCGCCAGCGGGTGGCGCAGCGGCTGGAGTGGGTGGGGCTGTCGGGGGTGGAGGCGATGAAGCCGGCCTCGCTCTCGGGCGGGATGCGCAAGCGCGTCGGGCTCGCCCGGGCGCTGGCGATGGATCCCGAGTACATCCTGTACGATGAGCCGACGACCGGGCTCGACCCGATCACGGCGGATGCCATCGATCAGCTGATCCGCGGCGTGCAGGCGCGCCTCGGGGTCACCTCCGTGGTGGTGACGCACGACATGAGCAGCGCGTACAAGGTGGCGGACCGGATGGTGCTGCTCCACGGCGGGCGCATCGTGTTCTCCGGCACGCCCGAGCAGGCGCGGACCACCAGCGACCCGGTGGTCCGGCAGTTCGTCGAGGGCTCGAGCACCGGCCCGCTCCGGCCGCTCTAGATGGGGGGGACCGCGTGAGCCGCAGGACCGAGATCGAGGTGGGGCTGACGGTGCTGGTCGCCGTCGCCGTCCTGTTGTGGGGAGTGACCTGGCTCAAGGAGTTCCAGATCCAGCGCTCGGTCCGGATCTGGCACGTGATGTTCCCGCAGACCGGGGGCCTCGGGCCCAGCGACGAGGTGCAGGTGAACGGGATCAAGAAGGGCTCGGTCCACGCGATGCGGCTGGCCGGTGACGGGGTGCTCGTGGACCTGGCGATCGCCTCGGACGTCACGCTCACCCGCGATTCGCGCGTGACGATCCGCAACCTGGGCCTGATGGGCGAGAAGCTGATCGGCGTGGACCTGCGCGCCACCGGCGAGCCGTGGTCGGTCGAGGACACGATCCCCGGCGCCTACGAGAAGGGCATCCCCGAGGTGATGGGCGACGTCGCGGTGACGATCGAGTCGGTCACCGAGCTGTCGGGCCGGCTCGCGAGCCTGATCGAGGCGACCGACAAGAAGGGCGACCTCACCGGCACCCTCAAGAACATGCGCGGGGCGAGCGCCGAGCTCGAGGCGACCGTGAAGGAGACGCGGGCGGCGCTGCGCTCCACGCTCGAGAACTCCTCGGCCACCGCGAAGACGATGCGGTCGCTCACCACCGACCGCGAGGCGCAGCTCGGCAGGGCGATCGACGACTTCTCCTCGGCGGCGAACAAGCTCGACCGCCTCGCCGGGCGGCTCGACTCGCTGCGCGCGACGCTGCAGAGCGTCGCGACCAAGGTGGACCGTGGCGACGGCACGCTGGGCCGGGCGATCAACGACCGCCGGCTCTACAACGACGTCTCGGCGACCGTGGACTCGCTGCGCTCACTGATCGCCGACATCAAGAAGAACCCCCGCAAGTACATCAAGCTCGAGATCTTCTGACCGTGGCCAGGACGCCGAAGGCGGCGAAGCCCCATTTCTTCTGCGGCGCGTGCGGGAACGAGGAGGCGCGCTGGTTCGGCCGCTGCCCGTCGTGCGGCGCCTGGAACAGCGCGGCCGAGGCGCCGGCGTCGGGCGCGGCCGCCGGCGCGGGTGCCCGCGGGGCGC
>CAZKQE010000135.1:0-7422 GCA_964554725.1 uncultured bacterium | reverse complement strand
GGCCGCGGTGGCGCCGCGGCCGCTGCGCCCGGTGCGGGTCGCGGTGGTCGGTCTCGGCAAGATGGGCGTCGCGCACACCGCGGTGCTGTCCATGATCCCCGACGTCGAGATCGTCGGCATCTCGGACCATCACCCGCCGCTCGGCAAGAGCGTGCGCGGGATGGGCTACCGGGTCCCGTTCTTCGCCAGCGCCGAGCGGATGCTGGCGGCGACCCGGCCCGACGCCGTCATGGTCTGCACCCAGCAGGACGCCCACCTGCCGCTGGCGACGCTGGCGCTCGAGGCCGGCGCGGCGGTGTTCGTCGAGAAGCCGCTCGCCCACACGCTCGCCGACGCCGAGGCGCTGGCCGCGGCGGCCGCGCGCACCGGGCTGCCGGTCTCGTGCGGGTACACGCTCGCCTACCTGCCGGTGTTCGCGCGCGCCCGCGACGCGGTCGAGGCGATCGGCACGCTGCGCCAGGCCCGCTCCTCGATGCATCTCTCGCAGGTGTTCGGCCCGCGCAAGGGCTGGATGTACGACCCGGCGCGCTCGGGCGGCGGGGTGGTGGCGAACATCTCGTCCCACCTGCTGTTCCTGCTCGAGTGGTACCTGGGCACCCCGGTCGAGGTGCGGGCGACGTGGAAGAAGCTCTACGGGGCGGTCGAGGACGAGCTGCACGGGATGATGACGCTGGCCGGCGGCGCCGAGGTCGGGTTCGAGTCCTCGTGGAGCGTCCCGGGCTACCCGCTCTCGGCGGTGGTGATCGAGATGGAGGGCGAGAACGGCCAGCTGCTGGTCTCGAACGACGCGTTCGAGCTGGACCTGCGCGAAGCCCGCGCCGGCTGGCCGGCCGGCCACACCCGCACCCGCCACGCCGAGCTGCCGCAGCCGGCCCGCTTCGACGTGAACGGCGACGGTTACTACCTCGAGGACGCGGCGTTCCTCGCCTGGGCGACCGGCGGCCCGGCGCCGCCCACCACGGTCGAGGCGGCGCTGCGCGTGCAGCGCACGATGGACGCCCTCTACCGCTCCGCCGCCGGCGGGGGCGGCGCGGTGCGGGTCGGCGGATGACCCGCGCCCCGTTCGTCGCGCCGCGCCTGCTGCTCGGCGGCGAGTCGCTGCTCGGCGTCTCGCGCGCGCCGCGGGACCGCATGATCGCCATCACCGCCCGCTACGGCGACGCCGAGACGCTGGCGGTCACCATCTCGAAGGCGCTCGCCGCCGGCGCCGAGGGACTGCTGGTGAGCCCGTCGCAGCCGCTGCGCGCCGCGCTCGCCGAGCTGCGCGAGCCGGTCCCGATCTACGCCCTGCTGCCCAACGTGCCGGAGTACGTGCGCGACTCCTCGGACCTCGGCCTGGTGGGGGCCGCGCTGAAGCGCGTGCGCCGGGCGAGCCCGCTGACGCTGGCGCGGCTCGGGCTCACCGGACTCGGCCACGCGCCGGCGGTGCTGCGCAGCGACTTCACCGGCATGGTGCCCCTGCTGCTCGAGCTCGAGGCGGCCGCACTCGGGGCGCGCGACCTGCGCGCCGTGGTGCTCGCCGCCCCGCTCACCGACCTGGCGCTGGCGGGCCGGCACCGCCGGTTCTTCGAGCACTACGCCGCGTTCGTGCGCGGCCGCTTCGGCGCCGCCGCCGGATTCGAGACCCACAACCTGGGCCACCTGCTGACGCGCCTGCGCGAGTGGGGGATCGTCCCCGACCTGGTGGTCGGCCCGATCAACCCGATGGGGCTGCTGATGAAGCCCTCGCCCGACGAGCTGCTGGCCGCGCTGCGCGCGTCCCGCATCCCGGTGCTGGCCAAGGAGGTGCGCGCGGCCGGCACGGTCCCGCTGGCGGACGGCGCGCGTTACGCGCGCGAGCACGGCGCCCACGGCGTGGTCGCGGACCTCGTCGACCTCGAGGACCTGACCCCGGAGCTCAAGGCGCTGAGGGCCTGAGGGCCCGGCCCCGGCAGGCGGCATGTCCGGCGAGACGCTGCGCGGCGTGGCGATGGGGGTCGCGGCGCTGCTGCCGCCCGCGATCGCCGTGTTCCGCCACCCGGGGCACGGCCTGCGCCTCACCGAGCGGGCCCTGCTCGCCCTCGCGCTGGCGCCGATCGCGCTGGCGGTCACGGCGCTCGCGCTCGGGCTCTCCCTGCGCCTGCCGGTGGACTGGGCGCTGTGGCAGGCGGAGTTCGTGTGGGTGGTCGCGGCGCTGTGGCCGCGCGCGCGAGCCGGAGCCGTGCCGCCGGTCGAGCCGCTGCCGGCGCGCGGGGAGGGGTTCCCCTCGCTGGCCGCGCTGGGTGGGGCGCTGGTGGCGGCGGCGCTGGTCGCCGGCGTCGCCTTCACGGTGCCGATGGTCCGCATGTGGAGCGACGCCTGGTTCCACGCCGGGGCGGCGATCGAGATCGCCCGCCGCGGGGTGCCGCCCGAGGACCCCAATTTCGCGGGCGTGCCGCTCCACTACGCCTGGTTCTACCACTACCTGCTGGCGCTGCTCGGCGCGGCCGGGCGGCTGTCGCCGTTCCACGCCATGGCCTTCGTCAACGCCTGGGCGGCGGTGGTCACGGCGCTGGCCGCCGCCCAGCTCGCCTACCGGGCGGCCGGCCGCGGCGCGGCGGTGTGGGTGGGGCTCATCGTCGTGCTGGGGCTCGACCCGTTCGGCTGGGTGCTGTGGGTGGCGCGCGGGGTCGTGGGCGAGACCACCGGTCTGGGCCCGATGCTCGCCCAGTTCGGGAGCACGAACGGCGCGGCGAACGCGCTCAGCTGGAACTTCCCGCCCTCGCACGCGTCGCTGCTGAACCGCTTCTGGACCGGGACCGCGCTGACCCCGGCGATCGCCCTCGGGCTGGTGACCGCGTGGAGCGTGGCGCGCGGGCTCGAGCGCCCCTCGCGGGGCGCCTGGCTGCGCACGCTGCTGGTCGCTCTGGCGGCGTACGCGATCCATCCCGCCTACGCGGCCTTCGCCGTGGCGGCGGTGGCCGCGGCCCTGCCGTTCGCCGCGCGCGGCGGCGCCGCGGCGGCCGGCTGGGCGCAGGGGGCGGCCCTCGTCCTCGCGACCGGGGCCGGGTTCGCCTGGATCCGCGCCTGCAGCGTGCCCGGGGCGACCACCGCGATCCAGCTCGGGCTCTACGCCCGCAACCTCGGCTCGCTGGCCCTGGCGGTGGGGCCGTGGTGGGCGCTGATCGTCCCCGGCGCCCGGGCGGCGTGGCGGCACGGCGCCGCCGGCCGGGCGGCGGTCGCAGCCGCCGCGGCCGCGGTGGCGGCCTCGCTGCTGGTCGTGCTCCCCGAGTTCAACAGCGACAAGCTGTTCTACCTGGCCTGGGTGTCGCTCGCGCCGTTGGCGGCCGCGGGCGTGGCGTGGGGCGGCGACCGCCTGCGCCTGCCCGGGATCGCGCGGCTCACACTGCTCGCGGCGCTGATCGTGCCCAGCGCCGGCCTCTACACCCTCGGCACCGCCGCCGACCGCCGCTCGCCGCGCGTGCTGGTGGCCGGCGACACGCCGGAGGCGCGGCGGCATCCGCTCGCCACCGTGCCCGAGGAGGCCGCGTACCGGCTGCTGCGCGAGGGCACCCCGCCCGACGCGGTGGTGATCGAGTCCCCGCGTCCCACCGTCAACGAGCCGGTGCCGGTGCTGGCGGAGCGGCGGGTGTTCTGCGGCTCGCTCGACGTCTACCTGTCGAACCACTTCGACGGCGGGGCCCCGCCCGGTCCCGCGATGCGCGCGCTGCTCGAGGAGTTCGGCGTCCGGCGGGGCATCCAGCGGACGCTGTTCTCGGACGGCGGGATCAGCGGGCCGCAGGCGCTCTACCTGTCGGGGTTCTCGGCGCCCCTCTACCTGCTGGTGCGACGCGAGGACGTGGCCCACGACGTGTGGACGGGGTTCCGCCGCCGGCCGGAGTGGGACGAGTTGCTGGCGAACGAGCAGGTGCGCGTCTACCGCTACGTTCCGGGTCCCCCACCCACAAGCCGGTAGCCGGGCCGAACTCGGGCGTTGCGCGGCCGCGCCGACCCGCGGTAGGGTTTCCGGGTCCACTCAGGACCGGTCGGACGTTCGCGTGGTGCACCCCCCCTGGCGCCGCGAGGGGAGGGGCCTGCGATGTCGGTGTCGTCCCGGCTGCGGGAACTGCTGAAGGTGCGCGGAGCCGCATTCGAGGAACTCGCGCACCCGCCCGCCCTCACCGCGCGCCGGACCGCACGCTCCCCGCGGCCCGCCGGCCGCGAGCTGGCGCGGGTCGTCGTCGTCCGCCACGGCGGCGCCCTCTCGTTCGCCGTCCTCTCCGCCCACGCCCGCATCGACCTCGAGCGGCTCGGCGCCGCGCTGCGCGACGAGGTCTCGCTCGCCGACGAACCGGAGATCGCCGCCGCGTTCCCCGACTGCGAGCCCGGCGCGCTGCCCCCGTTCGGCGTCCTCTACGGACTCAAGACCTACCTCGACGAGTCGCTGACCCACGACCGGCACATCGTCTTCAACGCCGGGACCCACGCCGAAGCCATCCGCATGGCCTTCGAGGACTACCGGCGGGTCGCGGCGCCGGTGGTGCTGTGGTTCGCCGAGGCGCTCGCGGGCGCCGAGGGGTAGGCGCGGCCTAGCGGAGCGGGCGGCGCGAGTAGACCCACAACCAGTAGCCGAAGAACTCCCAGCGTCCCGCCAGCGCGTAGGCGGGGTCCGCGCTCACGGCGCGATGGAGCTGACGGTCGTAGTCGTGACGTCCCCGGAAGACATCCGGGTGGAGGCTGTGGAGGACGATCGCGTCGGGCGCGGCGTCCATCACGTAGGCCGCGTCGAACCCGCGCTCGGCGATGCGACGGTCGGTGAGGCCCCAGATGTCGATCGTTCGCATCTCGGAGAGGTAGGGGATCACCCCGCAGTCCGAGGCCGCCAGCAGGTGATCGGGGGTGAAGTTCCGCCGCAGCAGCCGGCCGACCTCGACGTGCGCGCGCCGCAGCCCGCGCGCCTCGTCGTTCGCGTACTCGATCATCGGGTAGAGCGGGGCCAGCCCGTAGAGGGCGGCCAGCAGGAACAGCACGCCGGTCGTGCGCCGCCGGTCCGGCCCCGGCAGCGCCTCCCAGCGGTCGGCGGCGAGCGGGACGGTCGCCAGCATCGCCGCCAGCACCGGGAGGAAGAAGCGGTCGTAGTGGCCGACCGGCGAGGCGGCGTTGAGGAGCGCGGCGAGGAATCCGGTGGCCACCAGCAGGGCCTGGCGCTCGAGCAGGGTCGCCGAGCGACCCGAGGAGGCGGCGAGCAGCGCGAACAGCGGGAAGGCGCGGACGAAGAAGCCGATCAGCAGCGTGATCCCGGCCATCAGGTGGAACTTCGCCGTCACCGTGTTCGCGAACAGCCGGTCGAAGGTGACCCACTTCCAGCCCAGGTAGGCGGCGGCGACCGGCGCCGCCAGCAGGACCAGGCGCAGCAGCCACGTCGCGCGGGCGCGGTCGAGCGGCCACAGCAGCGGCAGCACCGCGAGGACGATGAGCACCGGGGCGTCGGGGCGTGACATGAGCAGCAGGTCGGCGACGAGGGCGCTGCGCCAGGGCAGGGCCATCGGGTCCCGTTCGCGAGCCAGCGCCAGCAGGTAGAGCAGCGCCAGCAGCACCACCGAGATCGTCTCGAGCCCGCTCACCGACCAGTAGGCGAACGCCGGCACCGCCGCGAACAGGATCACCGGCAGGTTCGCGTGGCGCGGCGAGGCGCCGGCGGACAGCGCCAGCGCGCGGATCGCGAACAGGCAGCCGCCGTAGCAGGCGAACGCGGCGACGCGCGTCACGACCAGCGGGTCGAGCCCGGCGCGGATCCCGGCGGCCGACAGCAGCAGCCACAGAAAGTTCGAATAGCCTTCGACCGGCGGCTCGCCCGGGTTCCACACCACGCCGTCGCCGCGCGCGAGATGCCGCGCGAAGCGGAACGTGATGTAGCTGTCGTCGGCGGCGTAGGCGCGGAACAGGTAGAGCAGGATCGCGCCCAGGGCAGCCGCGATGCCGCAGGCCACCCACACGCCGGCGCGGCCCTCCGCGGCGACCGTGGACCACAGGGCCGGGGCCGGCCGGCCGCGCAGGCGCAGGACGCCCTCGGCCGCCAGCAGCAGCCCGAGCAGCCCGACCAGGCACTGCTGGAGCCCGACGTCGGGCGGCAGGCCGCGCAGCGGGTCCGAGAGCGCGGTGACGACCGTGATCAGGCCGCCGGCGGCGACCAGGACGGAGGCCCCGATCGCGCCCCGGGTGACGCCCGGGCTCATCGCTCCGGCGGTCCGGTTCGCGGTCCGCCGGCGGGTCGATCGCCGGCCAGCGAGACCACCCCCGCGTCCTCGTCCGCGTCGGCGGGCGCGGCGCCCGCGAGTTGCGCGTCGGGGGGCGCGAGCGGCGGGCCCGGCGGGCCCTCGGCCTCGGGCTCGAGGGCCAGTCCCAGCACCTGGGAGATGTGGCTCACCGGGGCGAAGATCATCCGGGTACGGATCTCGACCGGGATCTCCTCCAGGTCCTTCTGGTTCTCGGTCGGCAGGACGACGGTGTGGATGCCGGCCTGGTGCGCGGCCAGCACCTTCTCCTTGAGTCCGCCGATCGGGAGCACCCGCCCGAGCAGGGTGATCTCGCCGGTCATCGCGATCCCGGCCCGGACGCGGCGGCGCGTCAGCGCGCTGACCAGCGCCGCGCACAGCGGCACCCCGGCGGACGGACCGTCCTTGGGGATCGCGCCGGCCGGCAGGTGGACGTGGACGTCCGCGCGGGCGAAGAACGAGGGGTCGATCCCCAGCTCGTGGCCGTGGGCGCGCACCCACGAGAGGGCCGCCTGCGCGGACTCCTTCATGACCCCGCCGAGCTGGCCGGTGAGCTGCAGGTGCTTGGCCCCGGGCATCACCGTGGCCTCGACCGTCAGCACCTCGCCGCCGGTGGGCGTCCAGGCCAGGCCGAGCGCCTGACCCGGCCCGTCGATCCGCGCGCTGTCGTCGCGCAGGTACTGCTCGGGCCCCAGCAGCTCGCGGACCCGGTCGGGGCCGATCCTCCGCGGCGGATCGCCGCCCTCGGCGACCTGCTTCGCGGTGCGTCGCAGCAGGCTCGCCAGCTCGCGCTCGAGGTTCCGCAGGCCCGCCTCGCGCGTGTACTCGCGGATGACCTTGGTGACGGCCTCGTCCTCGATCGTGAGCGTGAGCGGCTCGAGCCCGTGGTCGCGGATCACGCGCGGGATCAGGTGGCGGCGCGCGATCTCCAGCTTCTCGGCGTCCGTGTAGCCGGTGAGCTGGATGACCTCCATCCGGTCGCGCAGCGCCGGTGGCACCGGGTCCAGGTAGTTCGCGGTGGTGATGAACAGCACCTGCGAGAGGTCGAACGGCACGTCGAGGTAGTGGTCCATGAAGGCCGAGTTCTGGGCCGGGTCCAGCACCTCGAGCATCGCGCTGGCCGGGTCGCCGCGGAAGTCGGCGCCCAGCTTGTCGATCTCGTCCAGCATGAACAGCGGGTTGCGCGAGC
>CAZKQE010000134.1:0-7531 GCA_964554725.1 uncultured bacterium | reverse complement strand
TCAGCGCCGGCCGGCGCCGCGGCGGCGCCCGCGGCGAGCGCGGCGCCGAGGGCGACGGCCCGGGCCAGGGTCGCGAGACCCGTCGGGGATGCGGAGGGTCGCAAGGCGCCGACTCTCAGCCGTCGCCAGGGTGGAGACTCGCGTCGTGGAGCCAGGTCTGCGCCTGGATGCTCGCGGCTCCCCGGGCGGGCTGGACCGTCGAGAGATCGAGGCGCAGCAGGGTCAGGCGGTCGCGGGCGGGATCGAGCGTGAGGTAGCCCGCGTCGCCCGCCGGCCAGCGGTCGCCGGCGATCGCGACCTCGACCGCCTGCTCGCGGGGCTCGACGAAGCCGTGGAACACCTGGACGACGCCGCCCTGGCGGAGCGAGGCGCGGTGCTCGTCGGTGAGGGCGACGGTGAGCGTGTCGCCGTCCTCGAGGGTGACGGACACCCGCTCGACCGTGGCCCCGGCCGGGTAGCCGCTGAGCACCACGAGCAGGGCCGTCTGCTGGCGGCCGGTGAAGTCCGCCTGCAGGACGCCGAGGCGGGTGCGCTGGGCGGCGAGGAGGCGGTCCATCAGGTCGAGCTGCTGCTCGAGCCCGCCCAGCTCGGTGATGCTGGCGAGCAGTTGCCTCCGGGCCAGGCTGTCGTCCGCGGCCGCCACCGAGTCGCGGGCGGCGAGCGCGTCGCGCAGCATCTCCTGGTAGGCGAGGAAGCGCGGGTCGAGGTCACCCGCGTCGCCCGTCCCGCCGCCCGGCTTCTGGCGCATCAGGTCGTAGCGGGCGCGGATGAAGTCGCGGTTCTCCTTGAGGAAGCGCAGCGTCGGCAGCTTCTCCTTGCGCGGCCGCTCGCGCTCGACCGTGACCGGCGCCGGCTCCTGCGCCCGCGCCGGCGACGGTGCGCCGGCGAGCGGAACGAGCGCGGCCAGGGCGGCGAGCGCGCCGGCGGCCGCGCGGAGGCGGGGGACGCGGGGGCGGGCCACGCTCAGCCCCGCCACGTGCGCAGCACCGTGCCGTCGGTGGCGTCCAGCACCACGAACAGCGAGGGCAGGTTGGGGGCGGTGTAGACGAGCAGCCAGGTGGTGCGGTCGGGCTGGTCCTCCTGGATGGCGCCGCGCATGAGCAGCATGGTGTCGAGCCGGCCGGCGTGCTCGAACACGAAGCGCCGGGCCGGGCCCTCGTCGGCGATGCGGAAGGCGGCCTCGCTGTCGATCCAGGCGCCGGCGATCGGCGGCGCCTCGAACTTCATGCCGAGGTCCTCGGCGACCACGATGCGTCCGGCGCGGATCGAGTAGGCGCGCGCCTTGTGGAGCGCGGGCGAGTAGAAGAGATAGCCCCAGCGCGACGACGCGCCGTGGGTGTCGAACGCCTCGTCGTTCTCGACGTAGACGAGGAACGCGTCGGGGGACCAGATGACGGCCGCGTCGCGCGCCAGCTCGAGCCCGGCGCGCGCGTGGACCGGGACGCGGTCGGCGGCCGCGCCGGGTGCCGCGGCGAGCAGCAGCGCGGCGAGCGCGAGGCCGGCGGCGGGATGCGACCGCCGCGGGAGGTCGTCGCGGCGCCGGGACGGGTGGAGGTCGGTCATGGGGGCCTCGCTAGAACAGGTAGGCGGTGCCGAGCGTGAACTCGATGTTGTCGTTGCTCACCCGCGACGTGCCGTTGCCGGTGCGGAAGCGGTAGTCGCGCACCTCCCAGCGGGTGGCGAGACGCTTGGACAGGAACAGCGTGGTGCCGGCGCCGAAGTTGAACGCCGGCTCGGTCTCGCCCTGCATGATCGCCGAGCCGACGCCGACGGTGACGAACGGCACCATCTGTCGCCCGGGCAGCACCTCCCAGGTGAGGTTGAGGCTGTAGAACAGCATGTGGAACTTCTCGGCCTCGAGGGTGAGGCCGAACAGCGACTCGACGATCTCGCGCGGGCGGTCGATGTGGGTCCACGCCAGCCCCGCCTCGGCCTGGACGCGGTCGAACACGTAGTAGCCGAGGCGGGCCCCCAGGACGAGCGAGTTCGACTTGCGGTCGAAGGCGTACCCGCCGGCGTAGCCGCTCAGCACGTAGCTGCCGGTGCGCGTGTAGAGCCGCGGGTTGGGCCGGAACTCGAGGTCGGCCATGTCGTCGAACTCCTTGCACAGGGCGGAGTGGACCCATGCGCTCTCGGTCTCGGAGAGCCGGATGTTGTACCAGTCGCCGCTCTTCGCGATCACCGGGAACACCGCGCCGGCGTCGTAGGCGCCGGCCAGCGCGAAGCCGTCGCCGGGACCCGAGCGCACGACGTTGCGCCCCTCGCCGACCAGCCGCACCTTGCGCGAGGCGACCGCGGGCCGCGCGTCGGGCGCGGCCGCGGCGGCGGTCGGGGCGGCCGCGCCAGCGGGAACGGCGGGCGGGGTCGTTCCGTCGGACGGCAGCACCGGGGCTGCGCCCACGGGCGGCTCGGGCGCGCCGGGCAGCGAGTCGGACGCGGACTGGGCCCGGGTCGCCGGCGCCAGCAGCGCCAGCGCGAACGCTGCCGGCAGCACCCGGCCGTGCCATGGATGACGTCCCCTGCGGAACACGGAGCCAGCGCTCATCGGACCTTCCCTCTCATCGCGGCCCGCGCCACCAGGCCAGCTCGAGTCGTGTGCTCCAGTCGCCGAAGCGCTCGCGCGCGAGGACGACCGTGTCGCCGGAGCGTCGCGCGGTGTCGATCGCGTAGATCCGCGCGTCCACTCCCAGTCCCACCGTCCAGTCGGCCGCCAGCGGCCGGCGCAGGACGAACCCCGCGCCGCCCGTCCATGTCCCGACCGGCGCCAGCGCCACCTCGATCGGGGCGCCCCCGCCCGCCGGCTGGAGGACGATCCGGTCCGGGTCCCACGCGAGGCGCAGGCGGCCGGCGCCGGCGGTGAGCCGGAACTCGGTCCCCAGCGCCTCGAGCAGGCGGCCCTCGCCGATCAGCTCCCAGCGCGTCGCATGAACGTCGGGCGCCGCCCCCAGGTCGCCGATGGACTGGGTGGTCGCCGCCCGCCACACCCGGACGCCGGCGGCCAGCCGGCCGCCCCCGATCAGGGCCTGGAGACCCCACCCCGGGCGCAGGGTGGTGTCCCACTGGTAATCGGCCAATCCCGCGTCGAATTGAGTGGTTCCGGCGAGCAGCCCGAGCGAGAGCCGGGGGCCTCCGGCCGCCCGGGCGCCGTCCCCGACGGCCTCGACCCAAGGGGCGGCGATGGGGGCCGACAGGGGGTCGCGGGCGTCCGCCCGCGCCCCCCCGGGGGCGGCGAGGGCGAAGGCCGCCCAGAGGACGAGGACGCCGTGCGGTCGGGCGCCGATTCCATTCGGGCGGCCGCGGGCCATCAGAAGGGCTGGGGTCCCGTCACCGTGAAGGCCATGCCGACCGGCAGGACCTGGTACTGGGTGGAGTTGAGGGGGGTCACCACCAGCGAGTCGCCCCCGCCCGGGAGCTGGATCTCGGTGGCCGAGCCGAGGTAGCAGAGGAGGAACAGTCCCACCGGGGCGCCGCTCGAGTCGACGGTCGCCGGCACCGTGCCCGAAACCGAGAAGTCGAACGGCTGGATGAGGTGGTCCCAGCCGGTGATGAGGCGGGTGTCGCGACCGAGCGAGACCGAGCCGGCGAGGATCCCGTCGATCGCGGCGGCCATCGGCACGCGCTCGGCGTCGGGATGGACCGGCGCGCCGGCGGAGGGGATCGAGCCGCTGGCCCGGAGCTCGGCCACCACCACCCCGGTCAGGATCGTGCGATAGGTGATCGTGGCGCGCCCGCTCACCTTGAGCGCGCCGCCGACCGGGACCGCCTGGAGCGGAAGCATGCTCGCGCTCTCGAGGTCCACGCGCGTCCACCGGTCCTCGACCTTGGGCTCCCACAGGCAGCCCCCGAGGCCGAGGCCCGCCGCGACGAGGACGAGCAGCGCGCCGGCCGCCGGGGCGCGCACGGGCGTCCGCGGACGACGCGGGTCAGCGGACAAGGGCGATCCTCCCGGCGGCGCGCAGGTCGCCCAGCTCGAGGCGGTAGAAGTAGATCCCGGCCCGCGCCGCGCGGCCCTGGTCGTCGGTGCCGTCCCACTCGATCTCGTTGAGGCCGGGCGTGAACCCGGAGGTCCACGCGCGCAGCCGCCGGCCGGTGGCGTCGTACACGCCGAGCGTGACGCGGCGGCCGCCGGGGTCCGGCAGCACCAGCGCGATGCGGGTCGCGACCGTCATCGGGTTGGGGCTCGCGCCGAGCAGGATGGGCCGGCTCGGCAGCGCGACCGCGCCGCCGCCCGCCACCTGGAAGCGCGCCTGCGCCACGTCCGAGGGACCGTTCGCGTAGCTCGAGGTGGCGGTGACCCTGAGCAGGAGGTCGCGGCCGGCCCCGGTCCCGGTGAGGTCCCCGGGGGCGAGCTGGACCGTGTGGAGCCCCGCCGGCAGCGCCCCGAGCGCGCGCCGCCCGAGCGTGCGTCCGCTGCCCGCGTCCGCGACCACCAGCTCGACCGACGCGTGGTCGGTGAGCGTGAAGTGGGCGACCGGGGCCTCGGCGCCGGTCACCGCGAGCGCCGACAGCTCCACCCCGAGCTTCCAGAGCGCGACGCCGGAGCCCTCGGCCCACTGGTCCACCGAGACGGCGTTCGGCTGCCCGGCGCGGGTGACGCGGCCGTCGCGGTGGTCGCGGATCGTCACGAACGGCACGTGGAAGCTGCGCGGGCGCGCGAGGTCGCCGGTCAGCTCGGCGACCCGCACGAGCGCGGGGCTGAACTTGGCGACGCTCGCGGCCTGCGGGGCCGCCGCGTAGACGTTCCCCCACTGGTCGGTCGCGAGCGAGGTGACGACGTCCGCCTCGTGCCGCGTCTCGCCCGCCCAGCTCAGGCGGCCGCCGTCGAGGCGCAGGTGGACGATGCGCCGGTTGTGCGCGTCGGCCACGTAGACATCCGGCGTCGAGGCGCCGTTCGCGCGCCCGAACGCCACCGCCATCGGTCCGGCGAAGCGGCCGGCGCCGCTGCCGAGGTCGCCGAGCCGCGCGGCCACCCGCGGGCCCGCCGACTCCAGCGCCACGAGCGCGACTCGGTTGCGCCCGGTCTCGGCCACCACCAGCGCGTCGTCGCCGGCCACGAACGGCGTGCCGCCGTCCGAGAAGGCGACGTCGTGGGGCGCGGCGAGGCCCCCGATCGCGTAGAGGGGGACGAGCGTGATCGCGCCCCCCTCGGTGCGCGCCTGGAGCACCAGCACCCGGTCG
Source organism: uncultured bacterium (assembly GCA_964554725.1). Taxonomy (GTDB): domain Bacteria; phylum Eisenbacteria; class RBG-16-71-46; order RBG-16-71-46; family RBG-16-71-46; genus WS-11. The sequence continues at coordinate 2,353 of CAZKQE010000134.1, read as the reverse complement.
TTGCCGGTGTCCGCCACGTAGACCCGGTCCCACTCGTCCACCGCCAGGCCGCGCGGCATCGCCAGGGCGCCGGTCGCGGTGCCGGCGCCGTCGAAGGCGTGGAGGCTGCCGCCCCGCTCGCCGAACACCAGCCGGTTCCAGCGCGGGTCCGAGACCACCTGGAATTGCCGGGTCTCGAGGTAGGGGAAGCGGTCGTAGACGTCCACGCTGGCGATCGTCACGGTCGCCCACGGGTTGCCGAAGAGCTCGCGGCCCGCCTGCTCGCGCGCGACCCGCCGGGTCAGCACGTCCACCCCGACCTCGGGGGCGAGCGGGGTCTTCTCGAAGGTGCCCGCGACCAGCGTCCCGCACGGACAGGTGGTCAGGGCCAGCGCCAGCAGGAGGGTGCGTCTCACGTCGGACTCCTCTCGTCGGTCACCACGACCGCTAGAACCGGACGTCGAGTGCCGTCTCGACGATGTTGGCGGAGTAGTTGTTGTTGTTGAAGTACCGCTCGACGCTGAACGACAGCCCGAGCCGCCGCCACAGGCCGTGATCGGGCACGAGGTCCGCGAGGTCCGCGGTCACCGAGGCGCCGAACAGATGCGAGGAGAGCACGCCCATCCGGTAGTCGCCGGTGCGGTAGCCGCCGATGCCGTCCACGGTCGCGTACTCGGGCCGGTAGAAGTCGGCGCTGGTCTGCGTGTAGTAGCGGTAGTCCCAGCGCAGGAACAGGCCGTGGACGACGTACTGGCTCAGGTTCGAGCCCAGCTCGTGCGAGGTGATGCCCCAGTCGTCGTTGTAGAGGCGGTAGTTGAACTTGAGGCTCGCCCGGTTGCCGAGGTACCGGTTCAGGCGCAGGAACAGGTCGCGGCGCTGGCGCGCGTCCGGGTGGCGCTCGGGAACGTTGGTGCCGCCGGCGTAGACGTTGCGATAGGGGTTGTGCTGCAGGCCGCGCACGATGTTGTACTCGACCCCCGCGCGCACGACGGTCTCCGGGTCCAGCACCCGGGTCGCGACCACGTTCCAGTGCAGCGTCGTCTTGTGGTCGTCCCCGGTGTCGGTGTCGGTGTCCTGGACCGGCGTGATCGCATCCCAGCCGAGGCTGGTGGCGAACGCCAGGTTGAGCGTCTGGTCCCGCGAGTCGCGGTCGTAGCGCGCGGTGACCTGCTGTCCCAGGTAGTCGTTCTCGCTCGACAGGTAGTACTCGAGGGCGCGGTTGCCGGCGCTCAGGGCGCCCTGGAACTCGTTGCGGACCTTGACGAAGTCCTGGAACGCGTTGCCGGCGATCGGCCGGCTGGCGGTGGTGATCGCGTCGATCGCCTCCTGGCTGCCGGCGGGCGCGCTGATCGCCGGGATGTGGACGCGCTCGTTGTTCCAGTGGAGCGAGAGCGCGGTGTTGCCCGGCGTCGGCATCGTGTAGTCGCCCATCAGCGAACGCACCGCGACGTGATCGGAGCCGTTGAAGTAGCGGAACATCGGGCGCAGGAGCGGCGCCTCCGGCGGCGGGTCGGCGGCCCGCGTGGGCACGGCGACACCGGCCGCCAGCAGGAGGGCGGAGGCGAGGGGCCGGACGACGCGGGTCAGTTGCACGCGCAGCCTCCGCCGCTGCCGCCGCCGCCGCCGGTCGAGCCCTCGCGGGACTCGAGCGTCTTCATGCGGCGGGCGTGGTGCTTCGCGTCCGCCTGGAACGACATGATCCGGTCGCCGAGGCGCTCGCGCTGGTAGGCGCGCACCGTGCCGCCGCACCCGGAGGTGAGCGCGAGCAGCGTCAGCAGGCCGGCGAGCAGCGCGAGCGGGGGTCCGAGGGTGCGCGATCCGTGGCTCATCTCGGGGTCTCTCCGGCGAGGGTGGGGGAGGCGGCCGGCGCCGAGGCCAGCAGCCGTCGGGTGGTGGCGGCGATCGCCTCGAGCGCCCGCTCGTCCGCGCCGCCGGTGGTCAGCGCCACGCCACCGTCGCGATCGATGACGATCGTGAACGGCACGTGGGGCAGGTCGAGCCGGCGGGCGAGCCCGTCGGGGCCGTCGTGGTAGACCGGCAGGGTCAGGCGGTGGGCGCGGACGAAGCGGCGCACGTTGCGCGCCTCCTCGTCGATCGAGACCGCCAGCACGCGTCCGCCCCGCGGGGCGATCGCGGCGTGCAGCGCGTCGAGCCGCGGCAGCTCCCTGCGGCAGGGCGCGCACCAGCTGGCCCAGAAGTTCACCACCACGACCTCGCCGCGCAGCGCGCCCAGGTCGAGCGCCCGCCCGTCCAGGGTGCGGAGCGTGTGCGCGCGCAGCTCGCGGCGGATGAGATCCGCGTCCGGCGCGGACGGCGCCGCCACCGGGCGTCCGGCCGTGGCCGGGCCCGCGACCAGAGCGGCCGCCGCGCCCGC
>CAZKQE010000133.1:0-7562 GCA_964554725.1 uncultured bacterium | reverse complement strand
CGCCGCGCGCGAACCAGGGCTCGAGGTGGACCGATCGCACCTCGAGCCGCCGCTCGTCGCGATGCGTCTTGGGATCGAGCCGGCCGATGAGCTGCCCGTCGTGGAGGATCGGCAGCGTGTAGTACCCGTGCACCCGCCGGTGTCCGGGGGTGTAGACCTCGATGCGGTAGTCGAAGCCGAACAGGCGGCGTGTGCGCTCGCGGTGCCAGAGGAACGAGTCGAACGGGGCCAGCAGCGCGGTGCCGCGGCCGGCGATGCGGCGGCGGCCCGCACGCGCCAGCGCCGGCAGGTCGGCGGCGAGCGCGAACCACGGCGCCCGTTCCCCCTCGACCGCGACCTCGACCACCTCGCCCGCCGCGACCAGCCCGCGCAGGACGTCGCGACGCTCCGCCACCCCCATGCGCGGAAAGGTGAGGTAGCCGCGCAGGTCGGCGTAGGAGGCGGCCCCCATCGCGCGCAGCGAACGCCGCACGTGCCAGCGGAGGAACTCAGCGCGCGACGGCGGTTCGAGCGCGGCGGCCGCCGGCATCACCCGCTCGGCGAGGTCGAACCGCTTCTGGAAGTGACGCCGCGAGTGCACCATCGTGCGCCCCGACATCCACAGGAAGTCGAGCGCGTGGGTCGCCGGCTTCCAGTTCCACCACCCGCCGCCGCCGCGGCGCCGGCCCGGCGGCTCGCGACGGGTGAAGTCGAGGTTGCCGAGCGGGCCCTGCTCGCGGATCGCGCGCTCGACCTCGGCGAGCATGCGGCGGTTCTTCCGCAGCCAGGCGCTCCAGTTGCGGCTGCGCGTCGAGTAGTCCGCCATCACCCGCCGCCAGGGCGCGAGGTGCGCCGCGGGCACCAGGCAGGCGGCGTGCGCCCAGTACTCGAACAGCACCCGCCGGCGGTACGCGAGCCGATCGAGGGTGGCGCGGTCGTAGGGGCCGAAGCGGTTCCACAGCGTCAGGTGGTGCGCGCGCTCGACCACGTTGATCGAGTCGAGCTGGATGCCGCCCACGTCCTCGGCGAAGCGCGCGAGTCCCGCGGCGGTGAGCCGGCGACCGCGCGGGCGGTCGAGATGCTGTCGCTCGAGGAACAGCGCGGCGACCGCGCGCCGGGTCGCGGCGGGCGCGTTCACGGCCGCGGCGGATCGCCCGGGGCGGGCCAGGCCAGCCCCAGCAGCTCGGCGAGGTGGAGCATGCGGGCCCCCAGCGCCCGTTCGCGCGCGCCGCGCTCCATGTGGAGCAGGCAGCCCGGGTTCGAGGCCACCACGACGTCGGGTGCGACCGAGGCGACCGCGTCCAGCTTGCGGTCGAGCTGGGCGGCGGCCATCGCCGGATGGGTCAGGTTGTAGACCCCGGCGCTGCCGCAGCACCAGTCGGCGTTCGGCAGTTCGACCGGCTCGACCCCGGGCAGGCGCCGCAGCAGCTCGCGCGGCTCCCGCCGCACCCCCTGCCCGTGCGCGAGGTGGCAGGGGTCGTGGTAGGCGACGCGGAGCGGCCGCGCGCCGGCGGCCGCAGTGCGCACCGGGTCGGGCAGCCCCGCCTCGACCAGCACCTGGGCCAGGTCGCGGACCCGCGCCGCGAACGAGGCGGCGGCGGTGGCCGCGGGGCGGCCGGCGAGCAGGTGGCCGGCGTCGCGCAGGGTCGCGCCGCAGCCGGCCGAGTCGTTGACGACGTAGTCGAGCCGTCCGGCGAACGCCGCCACGTTGCGGTTCGCGAGCCGGCGCGCCTCCGGGCGCAGGCCGGCATGGGCGTGGAGCGCGCCGCAGCAGGTCTGGGCGGCGGGGACCTCGACCCGGCAGCCCGCCAGCACCAGCAGCCGCACCGCCTCGTGGTTCACGCGCGGGAACAGCACCTCCATGACGCACGAGGTGAAGAACCCGACCCGCAGCTTCGGCGCGCCCGCGGGATGGAACACCAGCGCGCCGGTCACCGACTCCATCCGCGCGCCGGCCGGCAACCGGCGCGCGACCCGTTCGAGCGCCCGTTCGCGGCGCGGTGCGATCGCCGGCGTCATCGCGTATCCCCGGCGCGCGAACGCGGGCAGCCGCGCCGCGAGCGGGGAACGCAGGAGCGCCCCGAGGGGTCCCCGCTGGCCGAGGCGCAGCAGGTCGGCCGCCCGGTGCATCCGCCCGCGATGCGGCACCACGTGCCGCAACACCCACTCGCCGGCCGCGCGCAGCGGCGAGCCGCGGCGGGCGCGCCGCTCGAGCTGCCCGCGCGTCTCCTCGAGCAGCCGTCCGTAGGGGACGCCGGCCGGGCACACGGTCTCGCAGGCCCGGCAGCCGAGACAGTTGTCGAGGTGCTCGAGCAGCGGGTCGCTGGGGGCGATGCGGCCCTCGCCGAGACCGCGCATCAGGTAGAGTCGCCCGCGCGGCGAGTCGGGCTCGATCTTGAGCTCACGATAGGTGGGGCAGGCGGTGAGGCAGAGCCCGCAGTGGATGCAGGTGTCGAGGTCGCGGCGGCCGGGCGGGTCGTCGGCGTCGAACCAGGACGCCGCGCGTCGGGGGACGGTGTGGGGGTCGTGGCTCACGGGTCGCAGCATAGCATCGGACGCGAGAGCGGCCGGCGCGGCGGGATGCGGCGGCGGGGCAACCCGCGCCGCGCCGCCCGCGTAGAGCGGGAAAGGCTCGCAGGGGACGGTCCCGCCGGACCGGGGACCTGCGCTCCCGCGCCGGCGGCGCGCCTCGCGGGACGCCGGGCGTTGTGGCAGTGTGCGGGCGGTCCGTGACCGGGGAGGTGCGTCGCATGGTGGCTGGTCCCATCCTGTCGGTCCGCGAGGTCCGCAAGACGTTCGGCAGCCTGAAGGCGGTCGACGGCGTCAGTTTCGACGTTGCGCCGGGCGAGATCCTCGGATTCCTCGGGCCCAACGGCGCGGGCAAGACGACGACGCTGCGCATGATCCTCGAGATCACGCGGCCGGACGCCGGCGTGGTGGCGTGGCACGGGGGCGGCGCGCTCGACCGCCGGCGCGTCGGCTACCTGCCCGAGGAACGCGGCCTGTTCGAGGACGCGACCGTCGCCGGGATGCTCGCCTACCTCGGCACGCTGCGCGGCATGGACCAGCGCTCCGCCCATGAGGCGGCCGCGCACTGGCTCGAGCGGATCGGGCTCGCCGACCGGGCGAAGCACAAGGTCGGGACGCTCTCGAAGGGGAACCAGCAGAAGGTGCAGTTCGCCGGAGCCATCGTGCACCGGCCGGCGCTGGCGGTGCTCGACGAGCCGTTCTCGGGGCTGGATCCCATCAACCAGGAACTCATCATCACGCTGATCCGCGAGTTGCGCGACGAGGGCACCGCGGTGCTGCTCTCGGCGCATCAGCTGAATCTCGCCGAGCGGCTGTGCGACCGGTTCTACCTCATCGCCCGCGGCCGCGGGGTGCTGAACGGGACGCTCGAGGCGATCCGGCGCGAGGTGGCGCGCGGCGCCGGCGAGGTGCTCCAGGTGGACCTGCGACCGAACGGCGCCGCGGCCGCGGACGGGCGGCCGGACGAGCTGGTGCGCGCGGTGATGCCCGCCGCCGACTGCCGGCTGGAGCCCGGCCCCGACCGCACGGTGCGGCTCGAGGCGTCGCTGCCGCAGGCCACCGACCTGAGCCCGATCCTCGCCGCGCTGAGCGCCCGCTACGCCATCGAGCGGGTGGACATGCGCTCGCTGTCGCTCCACGAGATCTACCTGCGGGCGGTGCCGGACGGCAGCGCCGGCGCGGAGGCCGCGCATGGCTGACCGCCGCGAGTGGGTGCCGGTCGCGCGCTGGGAGTGCGCGCGCACGCTGGCCCGCAAGGACTTCCTCTTCTCGGTCCTGTTCCTCCCGATCCTGATGATCGGCGTGGGCTACCTGATGGTCTGGTTCCGGGAGCGGGACCGCGATCAGGTGCACCGGGTGGCGGTGGTCTCGTTCGATGCCTCCGGCGCCGTCCGCGAACGCCCGCTGCCCGCGCGCAAGGGGTTCGAGTGGGTGGTGCCTCCGGATTCCCTGCGGTCCCGCGAGGCGCTGCTCGGCGCGGTGCGCGACCAGCGGTACGCCGGCGCGATCCGCATCCCGGCCGACCTCGCCGAGCGCGAGGAGGTCGAGGTGCTGGTCCGGCGCAGCGGTCCCGGCTGGAAGCGCTCGTTCGATCAGGTGCTCCAGGCGGAGGCGCGGCGCGCGCGGGCGGTGGCGATGGGTCTCGACACCACGGCGCTCGGCGCCCTCGACCGCCGGCTGGTCGCCACCGAGGTGGTGGCGATCCCGGCGGGCCGCGTCTCCACGGTGGACCGGCTCGCCTCGTTCCTGCTCGTGATCCTGCTCATCGTCTCGCTGTTCGTCACCACCAGCTACATGGCGATCGGCATCACCGGGGAGAAGCAGGCGCGGGTCACCGAGGTCGTGGTGTCGGCGATCGCACCGCAGGCGTGGATCGACGGCAAGATCGTCGCCTACACCGTCATCGGCATCGCCCAGGCGGTGCTGTGGGTGGGGGTCCCGGCGCTGTTGCCGGTGTTCCTGCCCGGCCTGCCGATGCCGACCGGTCTCAACCCCGGCATGCTCGCGGCGTCGGCGATCCTGTTCCTGCTCGGGATGATGCTCTACGTGTGTCTGTTCGCCATGATCCTCGCCACGATCAAGGACCTCCAGTCCACGGCGAAGCTGCAGGCCTACCTCTACTTCCTGCCCTTCATCCCGATGTGGTTCCTGCAGCCCGCCCTCGAGCATCCCGACGCGCCGTGGGTGGTGATCGTCTCGCTGTTCCCGTTCTTCTCCCCGTTCCTGATCCCCGGGCGCATGACGGTCGGCGGCGTCGCCGGCTGGGAGATCGCGGCCGCGGTCGTCCTGCTGGTCGCCGCCATCTGGCTGATGCGGCGCGCCGCGGGCGTGGCGTTCCGGGTGGCGATGCTCATGTACGGGAAGGAGATCAGCCTGCCGGAGCTGGTGAGGTGGGCGAAGCAGGCGTGAGCGGCGGCGACCGGACTACGGGACCAGCACCACCTTGCCGACCTGCTCGCGGGCCTCGATGCGCTCGTGGGCGGCGCGCGCCTCGGCGAGCGGCATCACCGAGTCCACGACCGGCTTCAGCCGCCCGTCGGCGATGAAGCGGAGCACCTCGACCAGCTCGGCGCGCCGCCCCATCCACGAGCCGAGCAGCGTCAGGTGCCGGCCGAACAGCAGGTTGAGGTCGAGCGTCGCCTTCCCCCCGGCGGTGGCGCCGCAGGTGACGAGCCGTCCGTCGCGCGCCAGCGCCCCCACCGCCTGCTCGAACACCGCGCCGCCCACGTGCTCGAACACCACCGCGACGCCCTTCTTCCCGGTCCGCTCGCGCACGCGCGCGGCGAGGTCGCCGGCGCCGTGGTCGAGCGCCTCGTGGGCGCCCAGCGCGCGCAGGCGCTCGAGCTTCGCCGCGCCTCCGGCGGTGGCGATCACGCGCGCGCCGAGCATGCGCGCGATCTGCACCGCGGCGCTCCCCACGCCGCTGGTGCCGCCGATCACCAGGCAGTCCTCGCCGGGCCGCAGCCGCGCGCGGCCGACCAGCATGTGCCAGGCGGTGAGGAACACCAGCGGCACCGCCGCCGCCTCCGTCCACTCGAGGTTCGCGGGGCACGGCAGACAGTTGACCCCGGGGACCGCGACCCGCTCGGCGTAGCCCCCGTTCCGCCGCCGGCCCAGCACGTCGTACTCGCGGCACAGGTGGTCGTCGCCGGCATGACAGGCGTCGCACACGCCGCAGGAGAGCGTCGGGCACACCAGCACGCGGTCGCCGGGACGCACGTGGGACACCATCGCGCCCACCTCGCGCGCGGTGCCCGCCACGTCGTTGCCGAGGATGTGCGGCATCTCGATCTCGAGCCCGCGCAGTCCCTGGCGCACCCACAGGTCGAGGTGGTTGATGCCGCACGCCTTCACCTCGACCAGCACCTCGTCGGCGCGGGGTCGCGGCTCCGCGACCTCGCGCGCCTCCAGCACCTCCGGCCCGCCGAAGCGATCGAACACCACCGCGCGCACGGTCGGCCCGCTACTCGTCGAACATCACGGTGGACTCCTGGTAGAAGCGCACCTCGCGCCGCTCGACCTTCCCGCGCAGCCACCCGTCGAGCCAGGCGTTCTTGGCGGCCAGGGTCGCGCCCGGGTCGGCGAGCCGCTCGAGCGGGACGTTCAGCCGCAGCGCCCGCCACGGGATCACGTGACGGGTGATCCCGGCCGGCAGCCGCGCGCCGCCGGTCGCCAGCTCCAGCACCTCGTCGGGCTCGAAGTGCGGGAACACGACCAGGGCGGTGACGTCGGGGTGCTCGGCCTGGGCGTCCGCCAGCGAGTCGCCGGTGACCCGGTAGAAGCGCGTGCCCGAGCGGTAGGCGTCCACCACCGCGTTGAGCACCGCGTTGCGCCGGTTCAGCTCGCCGCTCCCGTGGAGCGTGACCGCATGACGGTCGGGCAGCGCGATGAAGGCGATCGCCTCGCGCCGCGCGAGCACCGCGCGCGCGTGCCGCAGGTCGGTGGCCTGGCGCTCGAGCCCGGCGACGGCGCCGAGCGCCCGCTCGAGCGCCGGCGCCGGCAGGTCGGCCAGCGCGTGATGCCAGGTGGTGAGCCGCAGCCCCGGGTCCTCGTAGCGGACGACCTGCACCACGATGTGCGGCAGGCCGGCCTCGCGGGCGGCGGTGGCGCGGTTGGCCCCGTCGAGCACGACGAAGCGCTCCTCGTCGGGCGGCAGCGGGGTGACGACCGGCGGGTTGCGCAGCACGCCCTGCTCGCGCAGGCGGGCGACCAGCGGACCCGAGCGGCTCGCGTCGTGCTGCTCGTGCGGGATCAGGGACTCGACCGGGACGAAGCGGAGGTCGGGCATCCGGAGCCGCGGGGCGTCGTCCGTGGACATGGCGGCCGGAATCTACTACAAATCCGCGGCCCGCCGGCGCGGCCGGCGGGGCCGAAGCCCCCCGCCCGGGCGCCGGTTTGCCGCGTCCGGCGGCCGCGGATCGCGGGCGGCGGACGGTTCCGGTAGCCTGCCGCAACCCTCCGTCCGCGGACCGCGTAGGAAAGGCGCGGGACGCGACAAAGGCACGCACCGACCGCGACCCACGAACGAACCGCCCATCCCGCGGCGCGACCGCGCCGCGTCCCCCACCCGAAAAGGAGCCCGCCTCATGCTGCGCAAGACCCTGATGGGGATCACCCTGCTCGCCGTGCTCGCCGCGCTCGCGCCCGCCGCCTCGGCGCAGACCGTGGACGAGCTGATCGCGAAGAACATCGCGGCCAAGGGCGGGTTGGAGAAGCTCAAGGCCGTCACCAGTTCCCGCGCCACCGGCAAGATGATCGCCGGGCCGGGGATGGAGTTCCCGTTCGTCATGATGAACAAGCGTCCCAACAGCACCCGGATGGAGTTCAGCTTCCAGGGGATGACCGGGATGCAGGTCTACGACGGCAAGACGGCGTGGATGTCCATGCCGTTCATGGGCAAGAAGGAGCCCGAGGTGATGCCGCCCGACGAGGCGAAGATGATCGCGGAGCAGGCCGACTTCGACGGCCCGCTGATGGACTACAAGGCCAAGGGACACACGGTCGAGCTGGCCGGCAAGGAGCAGGTCGAGGGCGCCGACGCCTTCAAGCTCAAG
>CAZKQE010000132.1:0-7601 GCA_964554725.1 uncultured bacterium | reverse complement strand
TCGAGGGCTCGGGCTCGATCTTCCAGACCACGCTCGACACCGAGATCTTCCTCCATCTCATCGCCCTCTCGTCGGCGGAGACCATCGAGGCGGCGCTGGTCGAGGCGGCCCGCCAGGTGCGGGGCGCCTACTCGATGGTCGTGCTGACCCGCGACGCGGTGCTCGCGATCCGCGACCCGCACGGGTTTCGGCCGCTGTGCATCGGCCGGCTCGGGGACGGCTACGTCGTCGCCAGCGAGACCTGCGCGCTCGACCTGGTCGCGGCCGAATTCGTGCGCGAGGTCGAGCCCGGCGAGCTGGTGCGGATCGACCCGCAGGGGATGCGCGTGACCCAGGCGCTCCCGGCCGCCGACCCGCCGCGACACTGCGTGTTCGAGCACATCTATTTCTCGCGGCCCGACAGCCGGGTGTTCGGCGACACCGTGGACCGGGTGCGCCGCCGGATCGGCCACCGGCTCGCCGACGAGCATCCGGTCGAGGCGGACGTCGTGATCTCGGTGCCCGACTCCAGCAACTCGATCGCGCTCGGGTACAGCGAGCGCTCCGGGATCCGCTTCGAGCTGGGGCTCATCCGCAACCACTACGTGGGGCGCACGTTCATCCAGCCCCATCAGGGCGACCGGGACTCCAGCGTGCGGGTGAAGTTCAACCCGGTGCGCGAGGTGCTGGCCGGGAAGCGCATCGTGCTGGTGGACGACTCGATCGTGCGCGGCACCACCAGCCGCAAGCTGGTGCGCATGCTGCGCAGGAACGGCGCCGCCGAGGTGCACTTCCGGGTCGGCTCGCCGCCGGTGACCCATCCGTGCTTCTACGGCATCGACACCCCCAGCCGGCGCGAGCTGATCGGCGCGTTGAAGACCAGCGAGGAGATCCGCGAGTACCTGGGCGCCGACTCGCTCGGCTACCTCTCCCACGAGGGCCTGCTCGCCTGCGAGCGCGAGGCGGGGCGCTTCTGCAGCGCCTGCTTCACCGGCCGCTACCCGGTCGCCGTGGACCCCGGGGCGACCAAGCTGGTGCTCGAGCGCCTGCACCGCGAGGCCGGGACCGGGAGCGGACGCTAGCGTGGCACCGCCCGTGGCGGGCGGTCGGCGCGGCGCCGGGGGGCGCCCGGTCGCGGCGCTGCTCGCGTGCGGGCTGCTGGCCGCCGCGCCGGCCTGGACGGCGCGCGAGACGGCGCCGCGCCTCGCCCTCGAGTCGGTGGTCGCGCTCGACGGCCACCTGCTGCTCGAGCCCGGCGCCTGGTCGCCGGGCGGACTGCGGCTGGCGCTGCTCGAGACCTCCCCGGGCCGGACGCCGACCCGGGTGGCGGTGTTCGACGCCGCGCGCCCCGGGGACCCGCCGCGGGTGGTCCACGACGGCCGCCACTGGGTCCGCGGCCTCGGCTGGTCGCCGGATGGGAGCTGGCTGCTGGTGCTCGCCGGCAACCCCTCGCCCGAGGGCCTGCGCTGGCTGATCGCGGTGCCGGCGGACGGTGCGCCGGCCGAGACGCTGCTCGCGGTCGCCGACCTGTGGCCCGCGCTGTGGGGCCCGGACGGTGACGTCCACGCCCGGGTGGGTGGCCGCTGGCGGGTGCTGGCGCCGCCCGCGCGCTGGAAGGCCGCGGCGAGCTTCACGCCGCGGCCGCTGCGGACCGCGACCGCGGGGTCCGCGCTGCGCGTGCGCGAGCGCGGCCCGGGCGGGGGCGGAGACCCGCTGGTGCCCGGCACCTACTTCGCGTCGGCCGGCGAGGTGCGCACGATCGACGCGCTGCCGGACGGCTCCCGTGCGCTGGTCGCCGTCCCGGGGGCGATGGGCGCCGGTCTGCGGCTGGTGGACGCGCGCGGCCGCACTCTGCTCGACCTGCGGCGCGCGGGCATCCGCTTCATGCCCGGCGCGCTGTCGGCCGACGGTGCCCGCATCCTCGGCCACGCCGGTCGCGGGGGCGGCGGCGAGGAGGGCTGGGCCGAGACCTGGCTCGAGGGCGCGGGCGTGGACGGCGGGCCCGGCGTGCGGATCGCCGGCGGCGAGGGGGGCAGCGACCCGCAGTGCTCGCGCGAGGGGGACTGGGTGGCGTGGCGGACCGCGCGCGGCACGCGGGTGGGACGGCTCGTCGTCGGGCGACCGTGAGGGCGCGGCCACCGGTGGCCGGCGTCTTGACACCCCGCACACCCGCTCCATAGATTCGAACGGATCGCCCCCCCCGCGCCAGGGCCGGCGCGCCTCCCCACCGACGACCGAGGGATCGCATGTCGCTCCAGGAACTCATGCGGCAGCGCCGCGAGAAGCTCGCCCGCTGGCGGGCCCTCGGCGTGGAGCCCTACGCCTACCGCTACGCCCCGAGCCACGACGCGGCCGGGCTGCTGGCGCGCGGCGAGGCGGTGACCGACGCGCCGGGCGAGGTGGTGCGGGTCGCGGGGCGCATCGTCACCCTGCGCGGTCACGGCAAGGCCGGATTCGCCCACCTGCTCGACGGCAGCGGCCGCATCCAGCTCTACTTCAAGGCCGAGCACCTGGGCGACCACTTCGCCCGCTACGAGCTGCTCGACGTCGGGGACTGGGTCGGGGTCGAGGGACCGCTGTTCCGCACCCGCACCGGGGAGATCACGGTGCGCGCGGACCGGCTCGAGATGCTGGCGAAGGCGGTGCGGCCTCTGCCCGAGAAGTGGCACGGGCTCAAGGACCCGGAGACCCGCTTCCGGCAGCGCTACGCCGACCTGTTCATGAACCTCGAGGTGCGCGAGGTGTTCCGGCGCCGGGCCCGGCTCACCACGGCGATGCGCACGTTCCTCGACGCGCGCGGCTACCTCGAGGTCGAGACGCCGGTGCTGCAGCCGCTCTACGGCGGGGCGTTCGCGCGCCCGTTCGTGACGCGCCACCACGCGCTCGACATGGACCTCTACCTGCGCATCTCGAACGAGCTGTACCTCAAGCGGCTGGTGGTGGGCGGGCTGGAACGGGTCTACGAGTTCTCGCGCGACTTCCGCAACGAGGGGATGGACCGATCCCACAACCCCGAGTTCACGATGCTGGAGTTCTACCAGGCGTTCGCCGATGTCCACGACATGATGGACCTCACCGAGGCGCTGGTGGAGGACGCGGTGACGCGTGCGACCGGCGGGCCGGTCGTGGAGTCGCCGGCCGGGGCGCTGGACTTCACGCCGCCCTGGCCGCGCCTCTCGATGCTCGAGGCAGTGGGCGAGCAGGTGGGCGAATCGGTCGCCGACCTCGACCCGGACCGCCTGGCGCGGCTGGCGGCCGCGCGCGGGATCACCGCCCGGCCGGGGACCGGCGCGGGGGGCCTGCTGGACGAGCTGTTCTCGGCGCTGGTCCAGCCCGGGCTCCAGCGGCCGTGCTTCGTCCTCGACTATCCGCGCGAGCTGTCGCCGCTGGCGCGGGTGAAGCGCGGGAACCCGGTGGTGGTCGAGCGCTTCGAGATGTTCGCGGCCGGCATGGAGATCGCGAACGCCTTCTCGGAGCAGAACGACCCGGAGGCGCAGGCGCAGGCGTTCGAGGACCAGGCCGTTCGCCGGGCGGCGGGCGACGAGGAGGCGCAGCGGATGGACCACGACTACGTGCGCGCCCTCGAGTACGGGATGCCGCCCACCGGCGGCGTCGGCATCGGCATGGACCGGCTGACGATGCTGGCGACCGGCGCGCGCTCGATCCGCGACGTCATCCTGTTCCCGCAGCTCCGTCCCGAGGAGGGGCGCGCCGAGGTCGAGCACGAGGCCGGGGAGCCGGCGGCGGCCCCGCCGGCGCGGACGAAGGGCGGCCGCGCTCCGTGAACCTCCCGCTGTGGATCGCCGGCCGGTACCTGCGGGCGCGGCGGTTGAGCGGCTTCGTCACCGTGCTGAGCGGGATCTCGGTCGGCGGCGTCGCGCTCGGGGTCACCGCCCTGCTCACGGTGCTGGCGGTGATGAACGGGTTCGAGAGCGAGATCCAGACGCGGATCGCCGGCACCGACGCCCACGTCGTGCTGCTGGGGGAGACCACGGCCGGCGTCACGGAGCCGGAGTCGCTCACCGCCCGGGCCGCCCGCCAGCCGGGGGTGCTGGGGGCCGCGCCCTTCGTCTACGCGAAGGCGATGGTGCTGCGCGCCGGCTACGCCGAGGGCCTGGTGGTCAAGGGCGTGGACCTGGTCGCCGAACGCAACGTGACCACGATCGGCCACCACATCACGCCGCCGATCGAGACCATCCCGGGCGCCGGGGAGGGGCGCCTGCCGGGGATCGTGCTGGGCTCGGAGCTGGCGGCGCGGATCGCCGCGGCGGTCGGCGACACGGTGATGCTGGCCTCGCTGGCGGGGGCCGAGCGCTCCGCGCTGGGCTACACGCCGCGCCTGCGCCAGTTCCGCGTGGTGGGCACCTTCACCTCGGGGCTCTACACCTACGACTCGAGCTTCGGCTTCATCGGCATCCCCGCCGCCCAGGAGCTGTTCCAGCTCGAGGACGCGGTGACCGGGATCGAGGTGCGCCTGGCCGACATGTTCGACGCCCCGCGCGCCGCCGGCGCGCTGGTGCGGGCGCTCGACACCCCGGGGCTGCGCAGCAACAACTGGATCGAGCTCAACCGCAACCTGTTCACGTGGATGAAGCTCGAGAAGGCGGTCATGTTCGTGATCCTCGCCCTGATCGTGCTGGTGGCGGCGTTCAGCATCGTCAGCACGCTGTTCATGGTGGTGTTCGAGAAGCGGCGCGACATCGGCGTGCTGAAGTCCCTCGGCGCCTCGCGGCGCACCGTGCTGCGGGTGTTCCTCTTCCAGGGGCTGCTGATCGGCGGGCTCGGCACCGGGCTCGGGACCGCGCTCGGCGGACTGCTGATCGCGGTGCTCCGGCGCTACCCGTTCGTGCGCCTGCCGGGCGACGTGTACTTCATCGAGCGCCTGCCGGTGCGCCCGGAAGCGGGGGACTTCGCCGCCGTCATTCTGGCCGCCCTCACCCTCTGTCTGGCCGCCGCGGTCTACCCGGCCTGGCGGGCGTCCCGGCTGGACCCGGTGGACGCCATCCGGCGGCAGATCTGATGGAACGCGTGAGGCGGGACGGACAAGTGACGATGCACGAGGATGTTGCGGAAGGCGTGGATGCCCTGGAGGCGACCGGCATCCAAAAGGCGTACGTCGGCCCCGGCGGCCGCCTGGAGGTGCTCAAGGGCGTCGACCTGCGGGTCAGGCGTGGCACGGTTCTGGCAATCCTGGGGGTCTCCGGGGCGGGCAAGAGCACCCTGCTGAACATCCTCGGGACGCTGGACCGGCCCGATGCCGGGAGCCTCGTCATCCGCGGGCAGCGGGTGGACGGGCTCGCGGAGGAGGCGCTGGCCCGGTTCCGCGCCCGGCGCATCGGGTTCGTGTTCCAGTTCCACCACCTGCTGCCCGAGTTCTCGGCCGAGGAGAACGTCATGATGCCGCTGCTGATCGCCGGCGAGTCGGAGCGCGGCGCCCGCGTGCGGGCCCGCGAGGCGCTCGCCGCCGTCGGGCTGCCGGAGCGCTGGGAGCACCGGCCGTCGGAGCTGTCGGGCGGCGAGGCGCAGCGGGTCGCGGTGGCGCGCGCGCTGGCGCCGGCGCCCGAGCTGGTGCTGGCGGATGAGCCGTCCGGCAATCTCGACCCGGCGGCGGCGGGACTGCTGCAGGACCTGATCGCGTCGCTCGCGCGCGAGCAGCATCAGACGTTTGTCATCGTCACCCACAATGATAGGCTCGCCTCGCTGGCGGATCGCGTCCTCACGCTGGATCGCGGCCGCCTCGTGCCGAACGACTGAGAGGCCCCGAACGATGCTGTGCCAGCTCTGCGGGAAGAACCCCGCCACCGTGCACTTCACGGAGATCCACGACAACAAGATGTCGGAGATCCACGTGTGCAACCGGTGCGCCGAGGAGAAGGGTCTGCAGTCCACCCAGGCGAAGCAGAAGTTCGACCTGGCGGACGAGATCGCCGGCATGGTGGACAGCGTGACCGCGACCGAGGAGGAGCGGGTCGGCCACGTCCAGTGCCCGCGCTGCGGCCTGCTCTACTCCGCGTTCAAGGAGACCGGCCGGCTGGGCTGCGCCGAGTGCTACCAGGCGTTCCAGTTCCAGCTGCGGCCGCTGCTGCGGCGCATCCACGGGGACACGCGGCACAAGGGCAAGTCGCCGGCGCGCGAGGGCGAGGGCCTCTCACGGTCCCGGCAGATGCAGCGGCTCTACGACGAGCTGCAGCGGGCGGTCGAACGCGAGGAGTTCGAGCGCGCGGCCGGCCTGCGCGACGAGATCAAGCAGCTCGAGAGCGAGGACCGGGCCGCCGGGACGGAGAAGCCGCGATGAGCGACGACCTCCAGGGCATCGACGCGCTGGTCGCCCGTCCCAGCCCGTGGCTGGACGGCAGCGGCCCCAAGAGCGGCATCGTCGTCTCGACCCGGGTGCGGCTGGCGCGCAACCTGCGCCACGTCCCCTTCACCCACCGGGCGCGCGACGAGCAGCTCCAGGGGGTGCTGGCGAGCGTGACGCGCGCGCTCCGGGACGCCCCGTCGTTCCAGGACGGGATGCTGCTGCGGATGACCGACATCTCCACCGTGGACCGGCAGGTGCTGGTCGAGCGGCACCTGGTCAGCCACGAGCTGGGCGACGGCGCCCGCCCGCGCGGCATCTTCATCGCGCCCGAGGAACGGCTCTCCCTGATGATCAACGAGGAGGACCACCTGCGTCTGCAGGCGATGGCCTCCGGGTTCCAGGCGGCCGAGGCGTGGGGGACCGCCGACCGGGCCGACGACGAGCTGGGACGGGCGCTCGACTTCGCCTTCTCGGATGAGATCGGCTACCTGACCTCGTGCCCGACGAACACCGGGACCGGCCTGCGGGTCTCGGTCCTCATGCACCTGCCCGCGCTGGTGCTGCTGCAGGAGATGCAGAAGACCCTCAAGGGCATCGTCCAGGTCGGCCTCAACGTGCGCGGGCTCTACGGCGAGCACAGCGACCCGATGGGGAACCTGTTCCAGGTCTCGAACCAGACCACGCTCGGGCAGGGGGAGCGCGAGTCCATCGAGGCCCTCGAGCGCGTCGCGCGCCAGGTGATCGAGGCCGAGGAGCGGGCGCGCGAGCGGCTGCTGCGCGACGCGCGCGTGCAGACCGAGGACAAGGTGTGGCGCGCCTACGGCATGCTGCGCTATTGTCGCTCGATCTCCTCGCAGGAGGTGATCAACCTCTGCTCGGCGGTGCGCCTGGGGGCCTCGCTCGGGCTGCCCGGCCTGGGCCCGCTGCGGGTGGTGAACGAGCTGCTGGTGCTGACCCAGCCGGCCCACCTGCAGCGCGCCCACGGCGGCGAGCTGTCGCTGGCGGAGCGGAACGTGTACCGGG
Source organism: uncultured bacterium (assembly GCA_964554725.1). Taxonomy (GTDB): domain Bacteria; phylum Eisenbacteria; class RBG-16-71-46; order RBG-16-71-46; family RBG-16-71-46; genus WS-11. Next base: position 298 of record CAZKQE010000132.1, on the reverse strand, counting down.
CCGACCTGGTCCGGGCGCGCCTCGAGGCGGCGGAGCGCGGCGGCGGCGGAATCGGGTAGGATCGTCGGGCCGAGGGAGTCCGACGGGCGGACGGGACGGGCGGTCCATACGACCGCACAGGGATGGAGCCATCGACCATGCACGACAAGTTCACCGAACGGGTCCGTAAGGTCATCTACCTGGCGCGCGAAGAGGCCGCCCGGTTGCAGCACGACTACATCGGCACCGAGCACCTGCTGCTCGGGCTCCTCCGCGAGGGCGAGGGGATCGCCGCGACGGTGCTGAACAACCTGGGCCT
>CAZKQE010000131.1:0-7621 GCA_964554725.1 uncultured bacterium | reverse complement strand
CGAGGTGCCGGTGACGAACATCCACCGCGAGGAGATCCTCGAGCCCGGGGTGCTGCCGCGCTACCTGACCGCCTGCTGTGCCTCCTACCGGCGCGAGGCGGGCACCTACGGCAAGGAGACGCGCGGGATGGTGCGCGTCCACCAGTTCGACAAGGTGGAGCTGGTGAAGATCGTCCCGCCCGAGACCGGCTACGACGAGCACGAGCGGCTGGCGCGCGAGGTCTCCGCCGTGCTCGAGGCGCTCGAGCTGCCCTACCGGGTGATGCTGCTGTGCAGCGGCGACATGAGCTTCGCCGCCGCCAAGTGCTACGACTTCGAGGTGTGGTCGCCGGGGACCGGCTCGTGGCTCGAGTGCTCGTCGTGCTCGACGTTCGAGGACTTCCAGGCGAGGCGGATGGGGCTGCGGTTCCGCCGCGAGGCGGGGGCGAAGGTCGAGTTCCCCCACACGCTGAACGCCTCCGGGCTGGCGCTGCCGCGCACCTTCGCCACCCTGCTCGAGAACCACCAGACCGCGGAGGGCGCGGTGCGCATCCCGGCCGCCCTGCGCCCCTACCTCGACGGGCTCGCCGAGCTCGCGCCCGAGGGCTGACCGGGATGTCCCCCGGGGTGGGCGGCGAGCGGTCGCGCGCGGGCGCGGGCCGCGTGGGCGGTCCGGTCGGGCCGCGGCGCCGCCTGCTCAAGCTCTACCTGTTCGCGGGCGGCGGCCTGCTCGTGCTGGCGGTGTTCCTGTTCACCTACCAGATGGTGAACGCGCTCTCGCGCGAGGTGGCGACCACCTCGCGCGTGCTCGCCCGCTTCTGCGCCGAGGCCTCGTTCCCGGCGGCGGAGGACCCCGAGCTGCGCGCGATCCTGGCCGAGATGATCGCCGGCATCGACTTCCCGATCGTCATCACCGACAACGACACCGTGCCGCGCGCCTGGCGCGGCGTCGGCATCAACCCGGCGCTGGTGGACACCGCCTCGATCGACAGCGTCAAGATGGGGCTGCCGATCGCGCCGGTGATCCAGGCCCGGCTCGACGCGGTGCGCGAGCGGGCGCGCGAGATGGACCGTCGCAACGCGCCGATCCCGATGCTGGCGCCCGGGACCGGGTTCCCGCTCGGCGCGGTCCACTACGGCGAGCCGCCGGTGCTCGAGCGGCTGCGCTGGATGCCCTACATCGCGGTCGGCGGGCTGGTGCTGCTGTTCTCGATCGGGCTGTGGGGCCTGACCGGCATCCGCCAGGCCGAACAGCGCTCGATCTGGGTGGGGATGGCGCGCGAGACCGCCCACCAGCTCGGCACGCCGCTCTCCTCGCTGCTGGGCTGGGTCGAGCTGCTGCGCGGCCACGACGCCCCCGGGGCCGCCGAGGTGCGGGTGCCGCGCGCGCAGTTCGACGAGACGCTCGAGGAGATGGAGCGGGACGTCGAGCGGCTCACCAAGGTCGCGCAGCGGTTCAGCCATGTCGGCTCGACGCCGCAGCTCCAGCTGATGGACATCACCCCGGTGGTGGTCGAGGCGGTCCAGTACCTGCGCCGCCGGCTGCCGCGCGGCGAGGGCGACGTGGTCCTGCGCGAGCGCTACGGCGAGGTGCCGCCGATCAACCTGAACCGCGAGCTGCTGGCGTGGGCGCTCGAGAACCTGCTCACGAACGCGGTCTCGGCGCTCGACAAGAAGCCCGGGATCATCGAGATCACGGTGGACCGCCGCAAGGAGACCGAGGAGGTCGAGGTGACGGTCACCGACAACGGGCGCGGGATGAACCCGACCGAGCTGCGCCGCGCCTTCGAGCCCGGGTACACGACCAAGCGGCGCGGCTGGGGGCTGGGGCTGGCGATGGAGCGCCGGGTGGTGCGCGAGTACCACGGCGGCCGCATCTTCGTCCGCCACAGCGCGCCCGGGCAGGGTACGACGATCGTCATCAGCTTCCCGACCTGAGCGGCCGCGCCGCGCCCGCTCAGCGGGCGGGCGCGGCGAAGCGGCCGCCGAAGAAGTCCCCGCGGTTCCAGGTCGGGCGCCGCGGCGCGTTCGCCACCTCGAGCGCGATCAGGAGCTGCATGCGCATGTAGGTCGCGCCGGACTCGAGGTGCATCGGCTGGTCCATGTCGTCGCGCGGCGAATGGTAGACCGTGCGTCGCCAGCGCTGGACCGGGCTCAGGCTGTCGCCCGGCGCCACCCGGTCGGCGCCCGCGAGCGCGGTGTAGACCGCCGGGATCCCGCGCCGCACGAACGAGAACTGGTCGCTGCGGATGAAGATGACCTCCTCGGGCACCGGGTCGGGGATCGGCCGCAGCCCGACCGCGCGCGCGACCCGCTCGGCGACCGGACCGAGCGAGGTGTGCTCGCCGCCGAACACGATCACGTCGCGCATCGGCTCCAGCATCAGGAACATGTCCATGTTCACGTTTGCGACGATGCGCGCGGCCGGCACGGGCGGGAAGCGGGCGAAGTGGTCGGAGCCCTGCAGCCCCTTCTCCTCGCCGGTCAGGGCGACGAACAGGATCGAGCGTCGCGGCCGCTCGGGGAGTGTTGCCAGCGCCCGCGCGATCTCGATCAGCGCGCCGCAGCCGGTGGCGTTGTCATAGGCGCCGTTGTGGATCGAGTCCCCGTCCGTCGCCACGCCGATCCCCAGGTGGTCGAGATGGGCGGTGACGACGACGTACTCCTCGCGCAGCGCCGGGTCGGAGCCGCGCAGCAGCCCGATCACGTTGGGGCTCTCGACGCGCTCGTGGCGCGTGCGCGTGGCGGCGCGGACCTGCCCCGGCAGGTCGAAGCCCTGCGGGCGGCCCGCCTCGGCAGCGGCGAACACGCGCTCGAGCGGCTCGCGCGCCCCCTCGAACAGCGCCTCCGCCCCGCGGCGGCTCATCAGGGCGGTCAGCTCGAGCTGCGGGAACGACTCGTTCGGCACGCCCTCGCCGTCCACCCAGCGCATCCCGGGCAGCCGCGACTGGAGCACCGCGCGCGCCCACGGGCCGCGCGCCTCGTCCACCGGTGTGCGCACGGTGAGCACGCCGACCGCGCCGCGCTCGACCGCGTTGCGGACCTTCACCAGGTTCGAGGAGAAGTAGGCGCGCTGCGTGCTCGGGAAGGTCGGGGGTCCGCCCGAGAGCAGCACGACCACCTTGCCGCGAACGTCCACGTGGGCGTAGTCGTCGTAGCCGAGCGAGGGCGCCGTGATGCCGAACCCGGCGAAGGCGAGCGGGGCCGTGAGCTCGGCGCGTTCGTGGAGCGGGTCGCTGCCCGGCAGGTAGTCGTGGTCGGGCTCGAGCCGCCGCTCGCGCCCGTCGCGCACCAGCGCGAGCACCCCCGCCGCGGGGTCGCCCTGCATGCGGCGGAAGGGAACGGTCTGGAACCAGGCGCCGTCGGGGCCGCCCGGCGCGAGCCCGGCGGCCTCGAACTGGGTCGCCATGTAGGCGGCGGCCAGGTCGTAGCCCGGGGTGCCGGTGCCGCGTCCCTCGAGGCGGTCGTCGGCGAGGAAGCGCATGTGCGCGCGCAGCGCCTCGCCGCGGATGCCCTCGAGCGCGCGGCGCACCGCCGGCGAGGTCGAGCCGCCCGCCGGGTTCGCGGGGGCGGAGGAGGGGGCCCCGCCGACGATCGCGGCGAGGACGGCGCACGAGAGCACGGCGGCGAGGCGCATGGGGATCCTCCGGTCGATCGGTCCCGGTTCCGTGCCGGACGATAGGCGGCCCGCGCGCGCGGGGCAAGCCGGAGCCCGGCGCCGGACGGGCGTTCCGCGGGCACCGGCGCCGGCCGGCGGGTGGCGTCGCCCCCCACCCGGCGCTATCATGCCCACGAACATGACGCGCCCGCGCGTCCTGCGGGGTAGGACAGCCGACGCCCGCGCCCCCGCCCGCCGCTCCGACCGGCCGAGACCGCGAGACCCGATGCCCGACGACAGCCGACGCAAGATCCTGTGGGCCGACGACGAGATCGACCTGCTGCGGCCGCACATCCGTTTCCTCGAGCAGAAGGGGTACGCGGTGACCGCGGTCCCCAACGGCGAGGACGCGCTCACGGCGCTGTCGGGCGGGCGCTTCGACGTCGTGCTGCTGGACGAGATGATGCCCGGGCTCGGCGGCCTCGCCACCCTCGACGCGATCAAGTCGCGCGACCTCCAGCTGCCGGTGATCCTGGTGACGAAGAGCGAGGAGGAGACCCTGATGGAGGAGGCGATCGGCAAGCGGATCGCCGACTACCTCATCAAGCCGGTGAACCCCTCGCAGGTCTACCTCGCCTGCAAGCGGGTGCTCGAGGCCGACCGGCTCCAGGGTTCGCAGCGCGCCCGCGACTACGTCGAGGAGATGCGCAAGTGGCAGACGATGGACCCGCGCGGGCTCGACTGGCAGGGCTGGGTCGAGCTGGCGATCGAGGTCGCGCGCTGGGACGTGCGCTTCGACCAGCTGCGCGAGGAGGGCCTGCGCCAGGCCCACCTCGACTTCCGGCGCGCGATCAACATCGAGTTCAGCCGCTTCGTCGAGGAGGGCTATCGCGACTGGGTGCAGCGGAGCGACCGGCGGCCGCTGCTCTCGACCGACGTCGTGCGGCACGCGGTGGCGCCGCGGCTCAAGCAGGGGGGGCGGGTCGTCTTCATCGTCATCGACTGCATGCGGCTCGACCAGTGGTTCACGCTCGAGCCGCTGCTCGAGGAGTTCTTCGACATCCACCGCGAGTACTACTGCTCGATCCTGCCCACCGCGACGCCCTACTCGCGGAACGCGATCTTCTCCGGGCTGCTGCCGGCGCAGCTCCGCCAGCGGCACCCCGACCTGTGGCAGGAGAACAGCAACGACGAGCGGACCAAGAACCGTTTCGAGCGGCAGCTGATGGACTTCCAGCTCGAGCGCCTCAAGGCGACCCCGCAGAAGCAGGTCAAGTACACGAAGATCTACGACGCCGACGAGGCCCACGCGACGCGCCGGCAGATCGGCTCGTTCAAGGACCTGGGCCTGGTCAGCATGGTGTTCAACTTCATCGACATCCTCGCCCACGGCCGCTCGGAGAGCGAGATCCTGCAGGAGCTGGCCCCCGACGAGGCCGCCTTCCGCGCGGTGATGCGGGCGTGGTTCACCCACAGCCCGCTGTTCGACATCCTGCGCTCGCTCGCGAGCCACGACAGCACGGTCGTCATCACCACCGACCACGGGGCGGTGCTGGCGAAACGCGCCGCGCTGGTCTACGGGAACCGCGACACCTCCTCCAGCCTGCGCTACAAGTTCGGGCTCAACCTGAACACCGACGCGAAGCAGGCGGTGATCGTGCGCAAGCCGATGGAGTTCATGCTGCCGGACGACGGCATCAACAAGAACTACGTGCTGGCGCGCGAGGACTACTACTTCGTCTACCCGACCCGCTTCCACGAATTCGAGCGGCAGTACCGGGGGTCGCTCCAGCACGGCGGCATCTCGATCGAGGAGATGATCCTGCCGCTGGTGACGCTGACCCCGCGCGGGCGATGAACGCGTCCCCGGCGCTCCTCACCGCCTCGGCCGGGGAGACCGAGGCGCTCGGCGAGGCGTTCGCGCCGGCGCTGCGGGCGGGCGACGTCGTGGCGCTGAGCGGACCGCTCGGCGCCGGCAAGACCCGCTTCGTCGCCGGCCTCGCCCGCGGGCTCGCCGCCGCCGCGCGCGTGCGCAGCCCCACCTTCACGCTGGTGAACGAGTACCCGGGCCGCATCGGGCTCGCGCACCTCGACCTCTACCGGGTCGAGCCGGGCGACGTCGAGGCGCTCGGGCTCGACGACCATCTCGAGCGCGGCGCGCTGGTCGTGGAGTGGGGGGAGAAGCTGCCGCGCGCCCGCCGCGCCGACGCGCTGACCCTCGAGTTCGCGATCGCGGGCGGGGACCGGCGCCACATCGCCGCCACGGCCGCCGGCCCGCGCGGCACCGAGCTGCTGGCGGCGTGGAGCACGGTCGCCAGCGCCCCGCGCCCGGGCGTGGCCGCGCCGTCGGCGCCGGAGGCCGGGTGAGGGGACCCACGGTCGGGCTCGCGATCGAGGCGGCCACCGACCACGTCGAGGTGCTGGTCCAGGCCGACGGCGAGCCGCTCGCCCACGAGGTCGAGGAGGTGGGCCACGGGCACACCCGCCGGCTCACGCCGCTGGTCGGGGCCGCGCTCGACCGCGCCGGGGTGCGACCGCTCGCGCTCCACTGGATCGCGGTGGACGTCGGTCCGGGCTCGTTCACCGGCGTGCGGGTGGGCCTCGCCACCGGCGAGGCGCTGGCGCTCGCCGCCGGCGCGCGGCTGATCGGCGCCTCGTCGCTGGCGGCCCTGGCGCACGCGGCCGGCGCGCGGCGCGCGCTGGTGGTGCCGCTGGTCCCGGCGGGCCGCCGCGACCTCTATGCCGGGTTCTTCCGCGCCGGGTCGCGCGGGATCGTGACCCTGCTCGCCGCCCCCCGGGTGGGGCCGGTCCCCGAGCTGCTGGAGGCGGTCGCCGAGGCGCGGGACGTGGCGGACCTGCCGGCGATCCGCTTCGTCGGCCCCGGCGCGGCGCGCGAGCAGGCGGCCCTCGAGCGGGCCCATCCGGTCAGCACCGAGCCCGCGTTCCGCTTCGCCGGTCTCTCGGCGCTCGACCTCGCCGCCGCGGCGCTCGCCGCGGGCGGCGCGCGCGCCGGCCTGCCGGCCGCGGGCGAGGCGCCGTTCCCGTGCTACGTGCGCCCGGCCCAGGCCGAGGAGCGGGTGCGGCACGCCGCCACCGCCGGCGATCCGGTGAGCCTGCGGCCGATGGAGGAGCGGGACCTGACGCGGATCGCGGAGGTCGAGCGGGCGGTGTTCGACGACCCGTGGCCGGAGTCGTTCTTCCGCGGCGAGCTGGCCCAGGCGGGCGTCCACGCCCGGGTCGCCGAGTTCGCGGGCGAGCTGGCCGGCTACAGCGTCGCCTGGCTCGGCGCCGGCACCGGCCACCTCGGCAACCTCGCCGTGGTCCCGGGCCGCCGCCGCCGCGGCATCGCCGCCCGGCTGCTCGCCGACCTGCTCGAGCGCGCCGCCGCCGCCGGCGCCGCGACGCTCTCGCTCGAGGTGCGCGCCTCGAACGTGGCCGCCCAGGGGCTCTACCGTGCCCACGGATTTCGGCTGGCCGGTGTGCGGCGCCGGTATTATCGTGACACCGGAGAGGATGCGCTGATCATGGAGTGGCGCGCACCCGCCGCCGAGGGTGGCCGGCGCGCCCCCGTCCGGACCCCGGAGGCCCGTTCGACCCCGTCATGAGCTGGCTCAAGCGCGAACGCAAGCCGATCCGGGCCGCGGAGAAGTCCGAGCGGCCCGACGTCCCCGAAGGGCTGTGGACCAAGTGCGAGAGCTGCGGCGAGGCGCTGTTCCAGACCGTGCTCGAGGAGCACCTCTGGACCTGCCCGCGCTGCGAGCACCACTTCCGGATCCCCGCGGCGACCTACGCCGGGCTGCTGGTGGACGAGGGCTCGTTCGAGGAACGGGACGCGCGCCTGGTCGCCGGCGACCCGCTCGAGTTCCGCGACGCCCGCATGCGCTACCCCGACCGTCTCCAGGCCGCCCAGCAGGAGACCGGCATGAAGGACGGGCTGCTCGCGGGCGTCGCGCGCGTGGGCGGGAAGCCGGTGAGTGTCGCGCTCATGGACTTCTTCTTCATGGGCGGCAGCATGGGCTCGGTGGTGGGCGAGAAGGTGGCGCG
>CAZKQE010000130.1:0-7690 GCA_964554725.1 uncultured bacterium | reverse complement strand
TCGTGGCGCCGCGGATCGGCTGCGCGCCGCGCGCCGCCGCGCGCAGCGTGGTGGTGCTGCCGTTCACCGACCTCACCGGCGATCCCAGCGCGCTCCACCTGAGCGAGGGCATCCCGGCCGAGGTGCTGGGCGACCTGGTGCGGACCCACGGTCTCAACGTCGTCAGCCTGACCACGGCGTGGAGCTTCCGCGGCTCCGGCAAGGACGCGCGCACGATCGCCCGCGAGCTGGGCGCCGGGGCGATCGTCGAGGGGACCGTGCAGCGGCGCGGGGCGCGTCTCTCGGTCGAGGTGCGGCTCGTGGACGGCCGCACCGGGTACGCCATCTGGTCCGGCCGCTTCGACCACGCGCTCGAGGACGTGCCGAACCTGGCGGGGGAGATCGGCGAACAGGTCGCGGCGGCGGTGGCCGGTCGTCCGCGGCCCGCCACCGCCGGGGTGGGTCGCCCGCCCACCGGCTCGGCCGAAGCCTACGACCAGTACCTGCGCGCGGGGCGCCTGCTCGAGGACGCCGACGACCCCGAGGGACCCGACCGGGCGGTCGCGCTCTACATGCGGGCGCTCGCGCTGGACCCGGCGTTCGCGCTCGCCTGGGCGGGGCTCAGCAAGGCGCGCTGGCGCGTGTACGGCCGGACGCGGGACCCGGCGCTGTTCCGCTCGGCGGACGAGGCGGCCGCGCGGGCGATCGAGCTGGATCCCAACCTGCTCGACGCGCGGCTCGCGCGGGCGCAGATGTACCGCGCCGCCGGACGCTATGCCGAGGCGATCGAGGGACTGGACGGGATCCTGGCGGTGAACCCCAACTGGGACGAGGCCCACGTGCAGCTCGGCGCCTGCTACCGGGACGCCGGGGACCTCGACCGGGCGGAGGCCAGCTTCCGGCGCGCGGTCGGGATCCGCAGCGGGTACTGGAAGAACTGGAACTCGCTCGGCGCGCTGCTGTGGCGCAAGGGGGACTACGCGGGCGCCCGCGCCGCCTTCGAGCAGATCGTCCGGCTCACGCCCGAGGCGAACCGGGGCTACGAGCAGCTGGCCGCGCTCGCGATGTCGGAGGGGCGGTACGACGAGGCGATCGCCGCCTACCGCCGGCTCCCGCCGCCCGCGGACGGCACGCGCGCTTCGAACGCGGGGACCGCCTACTTCTTCGCCCGCCGGCTCCCCGAAGCGGAGCGGTTCTATCGCATGGCGGTCGGGTTCGAGCCCCGCAACCCGACCTGGCGGCAGAACCTCGGCGACCTGCTGGTGCGCGCCGGCCGCACCGACGAGGCGCGCTCGGAGTACCGGCAGGCGGTGCGGCTGGTCGAGGCGGCGCTCGCGCTCCGGCCCCAGGACCACGGAGTGCGCTCCCAGCGCGTGCTGCTGCTGGCGAAGGCCGGCGAGTGCGACCCGGCGATGGCGGCGCTCGACGAACTGCGCGGCGCGCTGCCCGACGACGACGCCCAGGTACAGCACGCGATCGCGCGCGCGCAGGCGCTGTGCGGGCGCACCGACGAGGCGCTGGCGAGCGTCGGGCGCGCCGTCGCGCTCGGCTTCTCGGCGCGCGTGATGCGCGAGGAGGACGAGTTCCGCTCGCTCGCCGGGCACCCCGAGTTCGCGCGGCTCACCGCCGGGACGCCCGCCCGGCCCTGACCGGCGCCGCACCGGCCGCGAGCGGGCCGCGGGGGCGGCCCGGCCGCGGCGACCCGCTCAGGGGTCTTCGATGATGATGATCTCGGGGTCGAGCCGCGCGAGCGTTCCGGTGTTGTCGCTCAGCACCACCTCGTAGGCCCAGGCGCCCTCGCGGCCCACCGACGACCCCCGCAACGGCGGCCCGCTGTTCTTGATCGGCTGGCTCGAGTGGATGGTGAAGGGCAGGCCGTGGAACGCGCCCTTGATCTGGCTCGAGCCCTTCTCCTGGATCGTGATGATCTGTCCGCCGCGCATCCCGCTCGTCGCCCAGACCACCTCCCGGGCCTTGCCCGGCGTCGGGTTGTTCCCCTGCCTCGTGAAGGCGATCGTGGTGTCGCCTGCGCGCCGGGGATAGGTGAACAGCGAGTAGCGTCCGCCCGCGGCCGGAGGCAGGACGTAGATGTAGACCTCCGCGGGAGGGCCGACCGGAGGGAGCATGGGAGGGCCGCCCGACATGGGTGACCTCCTTTCGGGAGTGGCGGCGGACCGAGGGTCCCCTTCACGGGCGTTCGGCCGTCGCCGTGGCGCTGCGTTCCGGCTCGCGACCTTCGCCGGATCGTATGAATGATATTCCCGTCGTCGCGGCGCCGGATAGCGCAATCTGCCGGTGCGCCCGCGGGGCCCCCCCGGGGTGACGATCACGGGAGGACGAGACCGGCCGGGCCGGTGCCCCCCGGAGGACCGGCCAGGGGGCCGGTGTGCCGCCCCGCCCGGCGCCGGTTCGGCACGGGGCGCCCCCGGACCGACCCGCCGGGCACCCGAGCGCGGCCGGCGGGCGGTGCGCTTGCGCCCCGGACGGGGAGGCCGCACCATGGCGGCCCCGGTCGGCCATCCGCGGCCGCCGGCGTCGTCCGCGAGGTGCCCGCATGCGCGCGTCCCCCGGTTCCGCGACACTCGTCCTGCTGCTGCTGCTCACCCTCGCCCCGGGCGCGGCCGCCGACGTCGGCTTCGGCGTCAAGGGCGGCCTCAGCGTCTCGACCCTGCACGGCCGCCTGCCCACCGACGGCCTGCTCGAGAACGCGGCCATGTACGGGTTCGCCGGCGGCGCGTGGGCGACGCTGCCGCTGGGGCGGGCGTTCGCGCTGCAGGCCGAGGTGGTCTACGTCGCCAAGGGGACCTCGCTCGGGAAGGTCGCCCTCACCGATTCGGGCGGCAGCCAGGTCGGCACCGCCGAGGTGATCGAGGCGGTGGAGTACCTCGAGCTGCCGTTGCTGCTGCGGGTCGGGCTGCCGCTCCAGGGGCGGCTCGATCCCTACCTGCTCGCCGGGCCGGTGGTCGGGCTGCGGCTCTCGCAGCGGCTCAAGCTCACCGGCGACGCCAGCGCCTCGACCCCGATCGACTTCTTCCGGCGGGCGGATCTCGGCGTCGCACTGGCGACCGGCTTCGAGATGGGCCGCGGGCCGGCGCGCGGGGCCTTCGAGGTGCGCTACACGCTCGGCCTCACGCCGGCGACCGAGGACGCCTACAGCGACGCCGCGCGCAACGGCTCGTTCCAGCTGATGGCGGGGCTCGTGCTGCGGCGATGATCCTCGACCCCGCCGCCCTCACGCCCGCAGAGGTCTACCACTTCATGATCGGCGTCGTCGTGCCGCGGCCGATCGCGTTCGTCTCGACCGTCAACCCCGGGGGCCGTTTCAACGTCGCGCCGTTCTCCTACTTCAACGCGATCACGAACCGGCCACCGCTGCTCGGCATCTCGATCAACAGCCGCCGCGGCGTGCCCAAGGACACGCTGCGCAACATCCGCGAGACCGGTGAGTTCGTGGTGAACACGGTGGACGAGGCGCTCGGGGCCCGCATGGTGCACACCTCGGGCGACTGGCCCGAGGAGGTGGACGAGTTCGCGCTCACCGGCCTCACCCCGGTCCCCTCGGACCGGGTGCGGCCGCCGCGGGTGGGGGAGTCGCCGGTCGCCATGGAGTGCCGCGTGCACCGGCTGATCGAGCTCGGGAACGCGTGGTTCGTGGTGGGCGAGATGCTGTGCGCCCACGTGAAGGACGAGGTGCTGACCGACGGCCGGGTGGACGTCCTCAAGCTGCGGCCGCTCGGCCGGCTCGGCGGCGACGGTTACTCGGTGGTCCGCGAGCCCATCGACATGCCCCGTCCGCGGGTCTGAGCGGAGAGCCCCCCGGTGTCCGCCGCGGCGGGGGAGACGCGCGCCATCCCGGTGCGCCGCGAGGACGTCTGGACCTTCACCGAACGCAACGTCTCGCTCTGGGACATCCTCGACTTCTTCCCGCCCGACGCGATCGGCCCGCGCGGGCCCGGCGACCCGCCGCGCCCCTACGAGGTGCGGCCGATCACGGTCGAGACCGACCTCGGCTGGTCGTTCGAGACCGACATCCAGTTCGGCTCGTGGGTGTTCCGTCCGCGCTCGCCGAAGCGGCCGGGGATGATGCGCTGGTGCCGCGAGCGCGGGCTCGCGGAAGGGGACCGGCTGGTGTTCGAGCGCCTCGGCGAGCGCCGCTACGCCCTGCGGCTCGAGCAGGCCGCGGCGGGGGGCTGACGCCCCGCCGCCGCGTGGCGGAGCGTCGCCGTCGTGTTCAGGAGGCCGCCGGGATCTGCGCCAGCAGCTCCGACACCTCGGGCCAGCGGCCCGCCTGCTTCTTGGAGAAGATCAGCTTCCCGTCGAGGACGACGTCGAGCACGCCGCCCGATCCCTTGATGAGCGTGGCCTCGACGCCACGCGCCTTCCTGATCTCGGCCGCCAGACCGGAGGCCCGCGGAAGGTAGTTTCACTGCACGCAGTAGGTGATCTCCAGCTTCATGGGCCCGCCTCCATGGGGTGTCGGCGCGCGACGCGCGCCGTCGCGCCGACTATAGCGCCCGCGCCGCCCGCGCCGCCAGCGTCGCGGCCCCGGCGCCGGACCGACGCGCGGCGCTGAAGTCCGGGCGCGGCGTGCCGATGACCGGGAGGGACGGGCCGCCTTTGACCGGACGCCCGGCCACAGGGCACTCTAGCCCGGTGCCCTCCACCCGCGCTCCGCGGGCGATCCCGCCACCCCGACGAGGCCCATGCGCGCCACCACCACCGAAGAGAGCCTGCGCCGGCGTCTCGGCGAGGGACTGCTCACGCAGGAGCCGCTCCGGCACCACACCACGCTCCGCATCGGCGGCCCCGCCGACTTCTACTTCGCGGCCCGCGACGCCCACCAGCTCACCGAGGCGCTGCGGGCCGCGCACGAGCTGGGTCTGCCCCACTTCCTGCTCGGCGGCGGCAGCAACGCGCTGGTCTCGGACGAGGGGTTCCGCGGCCTGGTGATCCGCAACGCGATCGAAGGGGTCGAGTTCGACGGCACCGCGGCCCAGGTCGGCTGCGGCACCGACTTCCTCGAGCTGATCTACGCCTGCCGCGACCGCGAGCTGTCGGGGCTCGAGTTCGCGGCCGGCATCCCGGGCAGCGTGGGTGGGGCGCTCTACGGCAACGCCGGCTGTTACGGGCAGGACATCGGCTCCTTCACCATCGAGTGCACGATCGCCTCGCTCGACGGCGCGCGGATCGTGAACCGTCCGGCGGCGTGGTTCGAGTTCGCCTACCGGGACTCGCGGCTCAAGCGCGAGCCGTGGGTGCTGCTCTCGTGCCTGCTGCAGTTCCGCCGCGGCGAACGCGCGGCGATCCAGGCGGTGATCGACGAGAAGCTCGAGATCCGGCGCGTCAAGCACCCGCAGTGGCGGATCGAGCCCACCGCGGGCTCCTATTTCAAGAACCTGCCGCCCGGCTACCAGGTGCCGGGGCTGCCCCACTCCCCGGGCACCCGCCGCATCCCGGCCGGCGCGCTGCTCGACGCCGTCGGCTGCCGCGGGCTGCGGGTCGGCGACGCGATGGTGTTCGCGAAGCACGCGAACATCATCGTCAACGCCGGCCACGCCACCGCGCGCGAGGTGCTGGAGCTGGCGGAGACCATGAAGGCGCGGGTGCGCGAGCGGTTCGGCGTCGAGCTCGAGGAGGAGGTCATGTTCCTCGGGCCGCGACCGGAGCTGAGCGCCACGGCTTCCTGAGCGGCGCCGTCGCGGATCCCGCCCGCGCCGTCGCGGTTCACAGGTAGGTGAGCCAGCGCGAGCGGCCGCGCGCCTTGATCCCCGCGTACCCGCGGCACACCGGGTAGAGCGCCACCACCACCGCGACCCAGACCCCGTACACGAGCGGCAGGCCGTAGCCGTAGTCGGGCGGCGGACCCTGCGCGAACCGCTCGCCGACGCGGCTCCCGTAGCGTGCGACCGCCAGCACCACGGTGAGCAGGTCGATCAGGAACAGGTGGACGAGGTAGAAGAAGAGCGGCACCCGCCCGACCACCGCGAGCGGACCCGCCGCCGCCGCGACGCCGCGCTCGAGGGCCGCCAGCAGCAGGATCGCCGGGCCCAGCGTCATGAGCAGGAACAGCAGCGAGGGCGGGTACTTCTGGCAGTTGAGGAACGAGAGTGCCGTGAACAGCGCGTCCCGCTGCGGCGCCCACGGACCCGGGTCGCCGTAGAGGTTGAGCGCGCGCAGGACCACGAAGGCCGCGGTGGCCGCCGCGCCGATCGCCAGCAGCGCGCGGCGTCGCTCCTCGGGCGGCCGCGCGTAGAGGGCGCCGAACGCGTAGCCCGCGGCCATGACGCCGACCCACGGCACCAGCGGGTACATGACGAACAGCGTGCGCCCGGTCGCGAGCGGCACCGGCCCCTGGACGTGGAGCACCCGCCACAGCGGCTCGAGGGCGCCGAGCGTCTCCGGCTTCACGCCGTCGAGCGCATTGTGGCCGGCGATCATGGCGATGCCGACCGCGGCGATCGCGCCGACCGGCAGGCGGACCAGCGCCGCCAGCGCGACCATGCTCCAGCCCAGCACCCAGATCACCTGGGCGATCACGAGCTGGTAGCGGATCCCCATCTGCCAGAGCCAGTTGACGAGCGTCAGCTCCAGCACCACGAGCCACAGGCCACGGGTGAGGAGGTAGCGGGCGAGCTCCCCGCGCGAGCGCCCGCGGGCACCCCACAGGAAGGCGCCGGTGCCGGCGAGGAACACGAACACCGGGGCGCAGAAGTGGGTCACCCAGCGGGTCAGGAACAGCGCCGCGTCCCCCCGCGTGAGGTCGGTGGGGTCCACGGTCAGCGCGCCGCGATGGATGTGGTCGCGGACGTGATCGAGCGCCATGAGCACCATGACGACGCCGCGCACCACGTCGATCGAGGCCAGCCGATGCCCGGCGGCGGCGGCGCGCTGGACGACGGCCGCGCCCGAGGGCGTCGCGCTCTCGCTCACCTTGCGGCCCTCGTGGTGGAGGGGGACGACCCGGCGTCAGCCGCCGATCGCGCTCATGCCCCGCTCGGGCTGCCGGTAGTAGGGGCTGTTGATGAGGTGGCCCGGTTCCTTGCGCCACACCGCGGCGCGCAGCATCTCGACGATGACGTCGTCGCCCGCGCCGTCGCGCATCGCGCGCCGGAAGTCGTACTCCTTGAGCGAGAACAGGCAGGTGCGGATCTGCCCGTCGGCGGTGAGCCGGATGCGGTCGCAGTGCCCGCAGAAGGGCCGCGTCACCGAGGCGATCACGCCGACGCTGCCGGCGCCGTCCCGGTAGTCGTAGAGCGAGGCCGGCGCGCTGGGATCGGTCTCCCGCGCCGGCGCGAGCGGGAATGCCGCGTTCAGCCGCTCGAGGATCTCCGCCGAGGGGACCAGCTTCCAGCGCTCCCACTCGTGGCCGAAGTCGAGCGGCATCCACTCGATGAAGCGGAGCTGGTAGCCCTGTTCGCGCGCCCCGCGCGCGAGCGGCACCACCTCGTCCTCGTTGAAATCCTTCATCAGCACCGCGTTCACCTTGATGGGGGCGAGCCCCGCCCGGCGCGCGGCCTCGAGCCCGGCGATCACCTCGTGGAAGCGGTCGCGGCGGGCGATGCGGTGGAAGCGCGCGGGGTCGAGCGTGTCGAGGCTCACGTTCACCCGCTGGAGGCCGGCGTCGCGCAGCGCCTGCGCCATCGCCGGCAGCTTGAGCCCGTTGGTGGTGAGCGAGAGGTCGAGGTCGGGCGCGAGATCGTTGAGCATGCGC
>CAZKQE010000129.1:0-7692 GCA_964554725.1 uncultured bacterium | reverse complement strand
AGGACGCGGCGGCGCGGGCGGGCCCGGCGCGTCCACCGGGATCGCCGCTAGGGCGAGCCGGCCGGCGGCGGCCCGGGGTGCCAGTGGCCGTGCACCGGGTCCCAGTGCTGGTTGTTCTTCTCGTCGTAGGTCCACGGCGCGGGCGTCGCGCCCGGGCCCGGCGGGGCGGCGCCCGGCGTCGGGCTCGCGCCGAACGGCGCGGGCGTGCCGGGCGCGGGCGCCGCGGACCCCGGCGGGGTCGCGCCACCCTGGGCCGCGGCCGAGGGCGGCGGACCGTCGTGCCAGTGTCCGTGTCCGGGATCGTAGTGGCGGTTGCTGACCGAGTCGTAGGCCCAGGGCTGGGCGGCCACACCGGGCGGCCCGCTCAGGGGCGACCGCGACCCGCCGGGATCGGTGCGGGAGCGCCAGACCCCGAACACCACCAGGGCGGCGGCCGCGACGCCGATCGCGATGAACAGCCAGCCGCGGCGGCCGCGCAGGTTCGACATCAGCTTGCCCTGGCAGCACTGCTTGTACTTCAGGCCGCTCCCGCAGGGGCAGGGATCGTTCCGTCCGACGCTGACGCTCATCGAGGTCCTCCGGGCAGGGCGGCGGGCGCGACTCGCGGCGCGGGGCGGTCCGTCTCCATCCCCGTCGCGCCTTCTCGCCGACAAGGGTATCAGAGTCGGCGGGAGGCCTCTGCACCGGATCCCGCTGCGGCGCCGTTCGCACCCCGGCCTGCGCTGGGGCGAGGGAGTCGGACCGGGTCCGGTCTGAATCCGCGGCCGCGCTTCGCGTATACTGCGCGGCTCGACCATCATCCTGGAGGATCGCCTCACATGCCCCTGGCCGCCGGCACACGCCTCGGTCCCTACGAGATCCTCGGTCCCCTCGGCGCCGGCGGGATGGGCGAGGTGTACAGCGCCCTCGACACCCGCCTCGATCGCCGCGTCGCCGTCAAGATCCTGCCCGAGCATCTCGCCGCCGCGCCCGACATCCGGGCACGCTTCGAGCGCGAGGCGAAGGCGGTCTCGAGCCTGAACCACCCGAATATCTGCACGCTCCACGACGTCGGGCACCAGGACGGCGTGGACTTCCTGGTGATGGAATTGCTCGAGGGCGAGACGCTGGCCGTCCGCCTCGAGCGCGGGCCGCTGCCGCCGGCGGAGCTCCTGCGGATCGCCCTTCAGATCACCGACGCCCTGGTCAAGGCCCACCGGCAGGGCCTGGTCCATCGCGACCTCAAGCCGGCGAACATCATGGTGACCAAGGGCGGCGCCAAGCTGCTCGACTTCGGTCTCGCGCGGCCCGCGGGCATGGGCCCCACCCCCGGCGGACTCTCGCAGACCCCGACCGTGAGCCGCGCCCTGACCGCCGAGGGCGCGATCGTCGGCACGTTCCAGTACATGGCCCCGGAGCAGCTCGAGGGCGCCGAGGCGGACGCGCGCAGCGACCTGTGGGCCCTCGGCGTCACGCTCTACGAGATGGCGACCGGGAAGCGCGCGTTCGAAGGCCGCACCCAGGCGTCGCTGATCTCGGCGATCATGAAGGACGAGCCGCGGCCGGTCGCCGAGCTGCAGCCCGTGAGTCCCCCCGGGCTCGAGCGCCTGATCCGCCAGTGCATGGCGAAGGATCCCGAGGAAAGGATCCAGACCGCGCACGACGTCAAGCTCCAGCTCGAGTGGATCGCCGAGGGAGGCTCGCAGGCCGGGGTGCCGGCGCCGGTCGCGGCCCACCGGCGCCGGCGCGAGCGCACGCTGATCGTCGCCGCCGCCGTCGCCGGCCTTGCGGCGGTGTCGGCGGTCGCCTGGATCCTGCTCCATCCAGCCGCGCGACCGGCCGCGGTCCAGTTCCAGTTCGACCCGCCCTCGTCCATCCAGTCGGTGGACGCCCCGCGGGTCTCGCCGGACGGCCGCTACATCGCGTTCAACGCCACCGACTCGACCGGCGTGACCCGGATCTGGCTCCGCGCGCTCGGCGCCCTGCAGCCGCATCCGATCCCGGGCACCGAGGGAACCACGCGCCCCTTCTGGTCTCCCGACAGCCGCTACCTCGGATTCGTCGCCGGCGGGAAGCTGAAGAAGGTGCAGGTGACGGGCGGGCCCCCGATCGTGCTCGCCGACACGCCGAGCGGCTCCGACGGCACGTGGAGCAAGGACGACGTCATCCTCTTCGACGGGCGCGACGCCGATCCGCTGCTGCGGGTCTCGGCGGGGGGCGGGGTGCCGGTCCCCGAGATGGCGCGCGACTCGGTCGCGGGCGAGATCGCCGTGGGCTGGCCCGAGTTCCTCCCCGACGGCCGCCAGTATCTGTTCCTCTCCATCGGGGCGAAGTCGGTCCTCAAGCTCGGCCGCCTCGGCTCGAAGACGACGCGCGAGCTGTTCCCGTGCGATTCGCGCGTCCAGTACGTGGATCCCGGCTTCCTGCTGTTCTCGCGCGGAGGAACCCTGGTCGCACAGCCGTTCGACCCGCGCGCCGGGAAGGTCATCGGCGACCCCATCCCGGTCGCCGAGCAGGTGATCACGAACGCCGTGGGCGGGGCCGACTTCTCCTCGTCGACGAACGGAGTGCTCGCCTACGCGACCCGGAGCGGCCTGCTCGGACGGCTGGTGGCGCTGGACCGGGCCGGACGCCAGATGGGCACGCTCTCGGGGGACGCCGACATGCTGCACCCCGCGCTCTCCCCCGACGGCCGGCGGGTCGCGCTCCGCATCCGCGACCTCCAGGCCACCACCCGCGACATCTGGGTGACCGATCTGGCCCGCCGGGTCTCGTCGCGCCTCACCTTCGGCGCCCGCAACGAGAACTATCCGCTCTGGTCGCCGGACGGGAACCGCGTCCTCTACTACGCGGACGCCGCCGACGCCCAGGGTCTCACCGTCCAGCCGGCCAGCGGGGCGGGTCGCAGCGAGCTGCTGCTCCCGACGACCTTCGAGGTGGTCGCGACGGACTGGACGCGGGATGGCCGATTCGTCGTCTACGAGACCCCGGCGGGCCCGAACCGCCAGGACGTCTGGCTGCTTCCGCTCGCCGGCGACCGGAAGCCCGTCCCGTTCCTGACCGGTCCCTACGACGAGTCCCAGGCCCGCGTCTCGCCGGACGGCCGCTGGCTGGCCTACACCTCGGACGAATCGGGACGTCCCGAGGTCTACGTCCAGTCGTTCCCCGAACCCGGCGGCAAATGGCAGATCTCCACGCGCGGCGGTTCGGACCCGGCCTGGCGGGCCGACTCCCGCGAACTCTTCTACATCTCCTCCGACCAGCAGATGATGGCGATGCCGGTCACCGCCGCTCCGGCGCTCGAGGTGGTGGTACCCCAGGTCCTGTTCCCGATCCGCGTCCTGCAGCCGGTCGGTCCGCGCAACCACTACGACGTCTCGCGCGACGGTCAGACCTTCTATGTGGTGGCGCCGCTGCAGGGGGGTTCGGTGGGAACCACCACGGTCGTCGTGAACTGGCCGGAGAGCATCCAGCGCCGGCGTTGATCGCCGCCGCCGGGCGGCGCGCGGGGCGCGGGGGCTCGCGCCTCAGCCCTCGCGCAGCGCCGCGAGGAACGCCTCGCCGTAGCGCTCGAGCTTGACCGGGCCCACGCCCGAGAGCGCCAGCATCCCGGCGCGGTCGCGCGGCACCCGCGCGGCCATCTGCCGCAGCACGGCGTCGCTGAACACGATGTAGGCGGGCACCCCCTCGGCATCGGCGAGCCGCTTGCGCACGGCGCGCAGGCGCTCGAACAGCTCGGGGTTCACGGGCGCGTCGTCGAAGGCGGCGGCGAACGCGCCGGCCGCCCGCGCCGCCGCCGGGCCGTCCTTCGAGAGCCCGCGCCGCGACCCCGGCGCCCCGGTCCCGGCGACGAGCGCCTCGATCCCGGTGCCGCGGCATACGTCGCACGAGCTGCCGCAGGGGGCGATCGTCTCGTCGAGGTGGCGCACGATCGCCTGGTGCCGGCAGCCGCCGCGGTCCACGAGCCGGAACAGCTCGACGGTCTTGCCGCGGGTCTCGGCGCGCAGCGCCTCGTCCTCGATGCCGTCGAGGAACGCGTCGTAGCCGATGACGTCGGCCCACGAGTACATGAGCACGCAGTCGCTGGCGAGCCCGTCGCGGCCGGCGCGGCCGATCTCCTGGTACCAGGCCTCGATGCTCTTCGGCATGTCGCGGTGGACGACGAAGCGCACGTTGCTCTTGTCGATGCCCATGCCGAACGCCACCGTCGCCACCACCACGTCCACCTCGTCGCGCGCGAAGGCGTCCTGGGTGGCGGCGCGTTCGGCGTCGGGCAGACCGGCGTGATAGGCGGCCGCGCGCACGCCGCGCGAGCGCAGCCACTCGGCGGTGGACTCGACCCCCTTGCGGCTCAGGCAGTAGACGATGCCGCTCTCGCCGGCGTGGCGGCGGGCGATGCCGAGGATGTCGTTGCGGGTGTTGCGGCCGGCGCCCTTCTTCTGCGCGGTGATGTGGAGGTTGGGGCGGAAGAAGGAGCCCTTGAAGCCCTCGGGCTTGCGCATGCCGAGCTGGCGGATGATGTCGCCGACGACCCGGCGCGTCGCGGTCGCCGTGAGCGCCAGCACCGGGATGTCGCCCAGCTCCTGCTTCAGCCCCTCGAGCCGCCGGTAGGCGGGCCGGAAGTCGTGCCCCCAGTGGCTGATGCAGTGGGCCTCGTCCACCACGACCAGGCTCACCCGGCAGCCGGCGATGAGCTGGCGCAGCGACCCCTCGAGCCCCTCGGGGGCGACGTAGACCAGCTCCAGCTCGCCGCGGCGGAGCCGCGCGAGGTGGTCGCGGCGCGCATCGAAGTCGAGGCTCGAGTTGATCACCGCCGCGCGGTAGCCGAGCCGGGTGAGCGCGTCCACCTGGTCCTTCATGAGCGAGATGAGCGGCGAGATCACGAGCACCGCGCCCGGCATGAGCTTCGCCGGGATCTGGAACGTGAGCGACTTGCCGGCGCCGGTCGGCATGACGCCGATGCAGTCGCGCCCGGCGAGCACCGCGTCGATGATGTGGCGCTGCCCGGGGCGGAACTCCCGGTAGCCGAACACCGTCTCGAGCACCTGCTGCGGGTCGGTGAACGCCGCGGGCGGCGCGGCGGGGGCGGCGGGGTCGAGCAAGGTCCCTCCGTGGACGGGAGCGGGGTCGTGGGATGCGGGGCGCGGCGGAGAGTCTAGACGACCGCGCGGCCGCGCGCACGGGGCGCGGCGGGCGGCGCGGAGATCATCGGCGGTCGGTGCCCCGACGGCGGCCGATCACCGGTAGATCGCCTTCAGCAGGCACCAGCTCGGGCGCTCGCTCCCGGCCCGCGCAGGCGCCGCGACCCCCACCGACCGCCGGCTCCCCGAGCGGGCGGAGGGCGCGCTCCCCGCGAGCTCGGCGTTCGCGTACCCCCAGCCGCGGACGTACCAGCGCAACGAGTCGGGGCCGAACCCGCGCAGCCTCAGGTCCTCGGGGATGACCGCCGAGTCGCCGCGCACGAGGGAGAACGTCGTGCCGCCGCGGATCTCGAACCCCCTCCCGTCCACGGTGACGATGCTCAGCTCCACGGTGCTGTGGACCACCCGGTGCCACCGGCCCGCGGGGTCCGAGGCCGCGAAGGCGGGGTCCGGGTACGGGATCAGCGCCGGGTCGAGGATCAGCCGGATACTGTGCGCGCGCGGCAGGTCGGGATGTCCGCCCAGGAAGAGGTGCGCGGCGCTGGCCAGCTCGTCCTCGCGTGTCCACGGCGTGCGCCCGGAGGAGTCGTCCGGCGCGCATTCCCAGAGGAAGTCGTCGGTGAACAGCTCGCGATACCGATCGAGGGACCGGCGCTCGTAGCTCCAGTCGAGCAGTTGCACGGCCGCGACGGGCGTGCGGGGGTCGGGCGCCGGCTCGGCCAGCACGCTGACCGGAGCGAGGACGCGGCTGTCGCCGCAACTCCCCGCGCCCAGGCCGAGCAGGGCGGCGAGCACACCCGCGGCGACCTTGCGCGACGTCTGGGCACCCATGGGTTCACGCCTCCGCGACCAGCGACCGGTCGATCGTACCCACCGAGGACCTACCGCTCAAGGCCATCGCCAGTTCCAGCTCGCCGCGCAGCAGCTCGTAGACGTCGCGCACCCCGCGCTCGCCATCCACCGCCAGACCCCACAGATAGGGCCGGCCGATGAGCACCGCCTGCGCGCCGAGGGCGAGCGCGGTGAGGACGTGGACGCCGCGCCGGACGCCGCCGTCCATGAGGACCGGGATCGCCCCGGCGACCGCCTCCGCCACCCGCGGCAGCGCCATGATCGTCGCCTCGGCGCCGTCGAGCTGCCGGCCGCCGTGGTTCGAAACGATGATCCCCGCGACCCCGGCCGCGACGGCGAGGCGCGCGTCCTCGGGCGTGACGACCCCCTTGAGCAGCAGCGGGAGCCGGGTGATGGAGCGGAGCCACGCGATCTTCTCCCAGTCGAGCGACGGGTCGAAGAGCTGCTGGACCTGGGCGTGGAACGGCGACTGCCCGGCCGCCGCGGCGCGCGCGGCGACCAGGTGGTGCATCGCCGCGAAGTTGGCGGGCTCGATCCCCTCCGGCAGCGCGAAGCGGTTGCGGGCGTCGCGCTCGCGGCGTCCGAGCATCGGCGTGTCCACGGTGACGACCAGCGCCCGGCAGCCCGCGGCCTCGGCGCGCCCCACCATGTCGCGGGTGATCGCCGGGTCCTTGTAGACGTAGAGCTGGAACCAGAGCGCCGCGTCGGAGGCGGCCGCGATCTCCTCGACCGACAGGCTCGCCACCGTGCTGACCACCAGGATCGTGCCGGCGGCGGCGGCGGCGCGCGCCGTGGCCCGCTCGCCCTCCGGGTGGGCGAGCCGGTGGAATGCGGCCGGCGCGAGCAGGATGGGCGCCGTCACGGGATGCCCGAGCACGGTGGTCGTGGTGTCCACGCGCGCCACGTCCACCAGCACCCGGGGCCGCAGCACCCAGCGGTCGAACGCGGCGACGTTCATCGCCAGCGTGCGCTCGTCGCCCGATCCGCCCGCGAAGTAGTCGAACGCGCCGCGATCCAGCCGCGAGCGCGCCAGGGCCTCGTAGTCGGCGACGCTGACCGGCGGGGCGGCGCCCGGGCCGCGAGGGTCAGGGCCCATCGCGCCCCCGGAACTCGTAGAGGTAGTCCACCTCGAGCGTCAGTCCCCGGCCGCCGGCGTCGGCGTCGAAGAGCGAGCGGGCGGCGAAGAAGTGCCCCGTCACCCCGATGCGGAAGACCCCGAGTCGCGGCACGTGGAGGTGCGCCCCGGCCCCGGGCGACACGCCGAAGCCGTCGATGTGATAGAACGCCTCGCGCCAGTTGAGGTTGTGATAGCTGCCGTGCAGCGAGACCCAGCCGCCCGTCCGGCGCCCGCCGGCGGCCCGGAAGTCCCACAGCCCGCCGACCGCCAGCATCGCGTAGTCCGCGCGGTCGGAGGGCAGCGGGACGTCGGACGTGGGCCCCACGTCCACGAACGTGCCGCCCAGCCGCAGGTCCACGTAGAGCGGGTAGCGGTCGCGCAGCCGCCGCCCGAACACCAGCTGCGCGCGGCCACCGCGGGCGCCGTCGATGGATGCGTTCCCGCTCGCGAGCCATCCATACCGGGCGCCGCCGCCGACGTAGCCCGAGACGTCCACGAAGCGCACCGCCGCGGCGGGCGCGGGCGCGAGGAGGACGGCGCGGGCGATCGCGAGCCCCGGCAGTGCCGGGGCCCGGCCGGGCCGGCGGCCGGCGGGGCAGCGGG
>CAZKQE010000128.1:0-7799 GCA_964554725.1 uncultured bacterium | reverse complement strand
GGTGAGCGGGGGGTTCTTCGAGGTGAGCAACAACCGCGCGACGGTGCTGGCGGACGGGGTGGAGGTGGGGAAGGGGTAGGGGGCGGCGCTCAGCAGAACGAGAGGCTGTGGGGCGGGCGCGGGGCCATCAGGCTACGCGCCCCCGCAATTGAGGGACCGCGCGGGACTGTCGCCATCGAGGACGAAGCGACTCCCGCGTGGACGGGGCTCTCGCGGGCCATACGGCTCGGGCCACGGCTCGGAGCTGGCGTGCCGCACCGGCCTGGATCGTGAACTGTCAACGGGCATGGAGCCTGCCGCGCCCCGGCCGGTCCCCCCGGCGAGTGCGGTCCTCGGGTGCGGGCGCGGGCCGCCCTACGCGCCGCGCCACCCCGAGGCCTCACCGCTCTACTGGGTGCTGGCCGATCACTTCGAGGCCCTGGAGCGTGTGCACGAGGAGCGGTTCGAGCCCACGCACAGCCCGCTGCGCGCGGTGGCGCGCCGGGCCCTGGGTCGCAGTGGCGGCGGCGCCGGGGTGAGGCCTGCCGGCGCGGTCGGGCCGGGCCGATGCGGCGGTTCAGCTCCCGGAGTGGACGGCGCGCGGACGCTTCGCGCCGCGCGGGATAGGGCAAGTGCGTGCCGGCGGCTCGAGCGGGCACCCCAGCCACCGCCGACGGGGGACCGAGCGGGGTTGCGGACCGCCCCTCTCGCAGGCCGGGCGGCGCGGTGGGTCCGGGCCAGGCGCACGGGCGGGAAATCAGGCTGGAGCGCGGCGGTCTCCCGGCGTAGGCTCGCTGGCGCGCGCATGTGTGTTCTTATCCATTCCCCGGAGGGTCAGCGCCAGCGCCGCGGTTCCAGGCCGAGCGAGTGGTTCAGCCAGCGCACGAGCGGCAGGAGGGTCGCGAAGTCGGACTCGAGCGTCGCGGTGAGCCGCGCGCTACCCGGAGGGCCGTGCCTCCTTCAGCAATCCCTCGAGCTGGAGCGGCTCGGTGACCACCGCCGCGCCTGCGCGACGTGCCCGACGCGAAACGCGCGGAAATCGAGCTGGCGCACCGCCAGCCCGGGAACTGCGACGTGCGCAGGATCCTGGCTGAGCTCGCGCGCCACGAAGCGTTCCAGGCGAGCAGAGCGCGGGGCGCGCTGGGACCGCTACGGGATCACGGTCAGCTTCCTGCGCGCCCGAAACTCCCCGGCGCTCAGCCGATAACTGTACACGCCCGGCCGGAGGGGAGACCCCCCGGCATCACGCTGGATCCACTCGACGTCGTGCGAGCCGGCCGGATAGGTCGCGTCTACTAGCGTGGCCACCCGGCGCCCGAGGATGTCGAAGACCTCGAGCCGGACCGCGGTCTCGTGCGGCAGGTCGAACGGGATCACCGTGCTCCCGCGGAACGGGTTGGGCTGGTTCGGGTGGAGCGCGAACCGGGTCGGGATCGATGCGATCTGCTGCGGCCGGAGCGCCGTCGGGGAAGCGGCGGTCCCTTCGCCGGGTCGCACCAGCAGGTACCAGCCCGATGCTCCGGGGAGCGCCGCGGCGCGCGGGGAGTAATCGAGCGTGAACGAGTCCCCGGCCGTGAGCTCGACGCTTCCGCCGTCGGCCAGGAACTCAACGCTCAGCGCACCCAGGCGGGAGTGCGCGGCTGTCTCCAGTCCGTAGTGCTGCGCGCCGCGGCGCAGCACCGCCGTCACCCGCTCGATCCCCGCGCCCGGTGGCAGTACGATTCGGCCGCCGTCCCTGAGGGCGCACAGCCCGAGCGGGCTCTGGCCGGCCGCGGGCGGGAACCGGACGAGGCTCCTCCACGTGCCCCCTCTCTCGGGCACCTGGGAGACGATGGCGCCGACATCGGCGGGGTTCAGCCCGTCGACGGTGGCTGCCCTGCGCACCGTCACCCGCCATCCGCCCTCGGCGCTAATTCGGGTCTCGGCCACCAGCATCGTCGCTCCCGTTTGGAGGGCGAGGGGGGCCCCGGCCGGGAACCTGGCACCCACACTGTTGGAGGTGGCCGCCGGAGGCGCGCCTTCGCCCGCTGCGGGCTCCGTGACCGACGCCCTGGACTCCGCTCCCGAGTGCTCTTCCCGGACCTGACGGGCCGAGAACCCGCCCCCTGCTCCGCCGCAGGTGGTGGTGACGGCGACCGTGTTGCTCCGCAGCGACGCGTTGTCCCGGCCGTCGCGCGTCTTGAGCCCGAGCGAGTATGACGTGCATGCAGTGAGGCCACTGACTGTCGAGCTCATCGGAGTGCCGGCCGGCGCGACCGGGGGCTCGTCCGTGGCCGGAGTCGCGGCCGCGAACGCGATCTCGGTGGTGAGCGGCGCGGTGGCGTAACGCAGGTCGTACTCGCCGGCCACGGGCACCGTGTCGTCGCCGGGTGCGGTCCAGGTCAGCCACACCTCGTTCGGTCCGACGATGTCCGGAGAGAGATCCGTAGTCCGGGGGGGCGAATCGGTGTCGCACGGCACGATCGCACAGTGGCCGAGCCGCACCCAGCGGGCGATCGAGGGGACGCCCGACTGATTGAGGATGAACAGCAGGTAGTCCCCCGGCGGGGCCACGCTGCCGCTGGTCGGGGCGACCACCCGAAGCCCTGCGTCACCGGGCAGGACCACCACCGAATCGAGCTTCACGTAGCGCTGATTCTGGTCGAAGGAGTGCGTCACGGCTCCGGGACGGATGAGGCAGACCGAAGAGATCTGATCGCCGGGCGGCTTGCCGATCACGAACGACTCCCCATAGGCGATTGTGGCGGGCGCCGAGGTGATCTGGGGG
Source organism: uncultured bacterium (assembly GCA_964554725.1). GTDB lineage: Bacteria > Eisenbacteria > RBG-16-71-46 > RBG-16-71-46 > RBG-16-71-46 > WS-11. The sequence goes on along the minus strand of CAZKQE010000128.1, from coordinate 5,053 downwards.
CGCGTGGCCAGGTTTCCTTCCGCATCGAAGAGATAGGGGGGACAATAGCGGCGCATTTCGGCGCCCGCTGCGCCGCCGCCCGTTATCACCTCCCCTGTTGGGAGCAGCATGGCGACACTGTGGTAGCATCGTGTCACTGGCTCGGGGTCGAGATCGCAGGACGTGGGAGTCCACCCGGTCCAATCCCCAGTCGCCGGGTCCCAGATCTGAGGACAGTCGACCGGGGTGTCCTGGCCCACGCATCCGCCGAGCACCATCACATGGCCGCTGGGAAGCAGCACCAGGTTGTGGTGCATGCGCGGCGCCATGTCATCCTGCGGCTCCCAGCCCGTCCCGAGCTGGTTCGTATCCAAGGTCTTCACCGTCCCGACCTCGCTGCTGATGTCCCCCGCGACCAGGATCTTGCCCGGTGCATAGACCACCCCGGTGTGGGGCCGGAACGATCCGTTGTTGCCGAGGGGAACCGGCTGCCAGGCGCCCGCCGGGCCGGTGGCCGGGATGTCTACGAAGCGCGCCACAGGATCCGGTCCTACTCGAATCACACGCCCCCCCGCCGCCCGGGCTGGCGGTCCCCGGCACCAGAAACTGCACCGGGTAGTCAGCGATCTGCGGCGGCAGCCAGCCGGAACTGGGCTGCGCGCTCCAGGTTCCCGAAGTCCCTCCCGGACCCGGGGTGTAGATCTCGGGAATGCGGGCGTGGAGGTGCGAGATCTCCGGGTCCTGCGCTGCCGAGTGGCCCGAGAGCCTGTGCGGCGCCTCGTCTCCGCGCACCCAGACGGGGGTGCCGGGTACGAAGGGATCGATGGTGTACGCATAGCGGTCAACGGTTTCGCTGGGAGCCGGCTCGCCCCCGAAGAGGATCAACCGGCCGCTGTTGAGGTTGTCATCGTAGTAGCCGCTGTGGTTGGCGCGCGGGCCGGGCGTGATCCCGGTGGTCGGGATCGCGCTCCAGGTGGCACTGGGCGTGTCCCCGAGGTTGAGCCGCCAGAGCGTGTCCGAGGGCACGCTCGTCCCGAGCGAGCCGCTCTAGACGAGGAGCGAAGGTCCGTGGGTCGGATCCAACACCATGATGTGGTCTCGCCGTGGGGTGGGCCGCGGCTCGGCGGCCACCGGGATCTCCTCCCACGCGCCGCTGGCGAAGGTCCCCGCGTCGAACTTGAAAGCCCAGATCCGGCCGTCGACCGGAGCGGCATTAGGGGTATCGGAGCCGCCAAAGACGATCATCCTGCGAACGGCTGCCTGATAGACGGCGGCGTGGCCATAGCGGGCGGTGGGGGCGCTCTCCGAGGCGCTGACCGTCACGGGATCCCAACGCCAAGCGCCGAACTCGTCTCTGTAGAGCCGCCAGAAGGCCTCCGACGAAGCCTGAGTTCCCCCGAAGACGATCATCTGCGCGGGTGAAGTAGTTGAAGAGGCGACTGCCGTGTGCTCGCTGCGCGCGGCGGGGACGGGGCTCAGATTCCCGAGCACAAGCTTCTCCCACCGATAAGAGTAATCTCCGTCGAGCGGTTGGCCGTTCTGGCGGCGAAGGAGCCAAGTGTTGTTGTCCACCGGCCCGGCTCCGTCCTTGCCGCCGAAGTACACGTCGGCTTGGAGGTCCCCCAGGTAAGCGGTCGTGTGGCCCTCGCGAGGCGCTGGCCGCTCCCCGGTCGCCGTGGAGTCGGGCCTGACCAGCGGGTCCCACACCGCGTCCGTGCCGCGGCCGTAACGGTAGAGCATGTCCCCGACACCGCTCGCCGGCGAATTGCCATCGATCCGACCGCCGAAGAGCCAGACGTGCTGATAGCGCTGGCCGCCGACGGCCATCAAGCGCCCGTCTCTCAAGGTGGTCGCCGTGGGATAGAATCTCGCCTGGCGCATCTTCGGTCGCACCGACCAGCTCCCGGCGCCGGCTCCGGCGTCGGGCGTGAACGCGAGCGCGTCGCGAATGCCCCAGCCCTGCAGCACGTCGTCACCGCCGATCGTTAGAATCTCGCCCGTTGCGAGATGGCTGTGGCCGGCACAGAAAATCTCGGCCTGCGGGTTCCACGTCCCGAGCACCGGCAGGCTGAAGGATGGCGTGCCACATCCGGAGGGGTCCGGGTTCCAGCCCAGCTCGGCCCCGCCGCTCGCCCCGCCCCACGTGACGATTCGACTATGAAATGTGATCCCATCCCCTGGTAGCAGCGCCATGTGGATCTGGGTGAAGGTGAGCGCCGGGTCAGTCGGGATCGATGGTGACCATTGCCCGGGATGAGCCCCGGCTGGGGGCACCGGCGCGCAGAGCGTCCCCACCAATGACGCGAGCAGGAGCAGGACGGTGCTTGAACGGAAGGAACGACGAGCGGAGACCAGGCACGGGATGGGGCACACCGGAACCTCCTCTGCCGAAGCGAGTCGCCGCGGCCTTTCTCCCGCAGCTCGCGCCGCAGGATGACGAAGCCGAAAGCATGGCTCAGCGGAGGGTTAGTCTCGACAGTAGCAAGCACGTGTGCAATGCTTTTCTCGCCGCCGGTCCGAATGAGCTGGCGGGCGCCCTCCCTGCCGTTTGCCGTGCGGGAAGCGGAGATTCTCGATGCCTCGCATCCGACCGTGCTCTCTTGTCCTTGCCACCGTCGCCACTGTTCTGGCGGCTGGGGGAGCGGCTCGTGCCGACTGGCCGCCGGAGGGAGCTCCGGTGTGCACCGCTTGCGACACGCGGAACCCACGGCTGGTGGCTGACGGGACCGGTGGTGCGTTCATCGCCTGGCAAGACCTGCGGAACGGGAACGACGACATCTACGTGCAGCGCCTGAACGCCTCGGGAGAAACTGCGCCGGGGTGGGCGACTGACGGCGTTCCCGTTTGCACCGACCCCAGCGGACAGTTTTTGGGACTCCCTGCGAGCGACGGTCTGGGCGGTGTGATCCTCGCCTGGTCGGATTTCCGCAATGTGGTTGCGGGGGGAACGAGCGTTGACATCTACGCCCAACGGATCTTCACGGACGGTTCGATTGCGGCAGGCTGGCCGATGAACGGCGTGCCCGTGACAGAGGCTTCGACACGGGACGATACTCCAAAGCTCATCCCCAATGGTGCCGGAGGTGCATTCTTCACCTGGGATGACCGGACCAACCGCGACATCTATCTCCAGCACTTGACATCGAGCGGCACGGTGGCCACCGGCTGGACGGTCGGTGGCCGCGCGATTTGTCTGCTCCCCGGCGTGCAAGGAGCTCCGGAACTCGTGAGCGATGGACAGGCCGGCGTCCTCATCGCCTGGGGCGACCTTCGCGACGGCCCGCAGGCCGCCTACGCCCAGCGGGTCACTGCCGCAGGGGAGCTTGCGCCGGGCTGGCCCGAGAACGGCGTGCGCATCGTGCTCGGCCGTGCGATCCGCGGGCTGGCCCCCGATGGCGCCGGTGGGGCGTACCTCTCGTGCGCCACATTCGGCCCCGTTAACGACGACGACTACTTCATCCAACGCTTCACCGGCGAGGGCACGATCGCCCCCGGCTGGCCGGCGGGCGGCGTCCCGGTGTGTCAGGCCCCGGGCGAGCGGAACTCGCTGCGCATGGTGCCGGACGGAGCGGGCGGGGTGCTGCTGGTGTGGGCCGACTACCGGGACTTCATCGACGACGACATCTTCGCGCTGCGCCTGCGGGCCGACGGCTCCCGCTACCCTGGCTGGCCGGAGGACGGGCTGCGGGTCACGGACAACACGGCGCTCGACGACTTCCCCGACCTGGCGGCAGACGGGATGGGCGGCGCCTATCTGTGCTGGACGCAGTACACCAGTGCCGGAGGGGATCGGGTGATGGTGCAGCACCTGACCGGGAGCGGCCAGGTGGCTCCGGGCTGGCCGGCGGGCGGGCTGATGATCCCGGGGAGTGTGCAGACTCGGCGCCCGGTGATCACGGCCGATGGCCAGGAGGGCGCGCTCGTGGCCTGGGAGCGCGGCCTGTCGGAGGTGCGCGCGCGGCGGTTCGCCGCCGATGGCCCGGTGGCGGTGGCGGTCGCACTGACGAGCGCCGAGGCGGAACCGGGGTGGGTGCGTCTTGCCTGGTTCGCGCCAGACGCCGGGGCGTTCAGCGCCACGGTCGAACGGCGGACCACGAGCGGCGAGTGGGAGCGCCGGGCGGAGATCACCGCCGATGGGAGCGGGCGCCTGGTCTACGAGGACCGCGCGGTGGAGTCGGGGGCGCGTTACGGCTATCGGCTCGCCTATCCGGAGACGGGCGTTGAGGCCTACACCGCCGAGGCATGGGTGGAGATTCCGCGCCTCGCGTTCGGGCTTTGGGGCGTGACGCCCAACCCGTCGGCAGGCGAGCCGCGGGTGGCACTGTCTCTCGCCAGCGGCGCGATCGCAACACTCGAGGTGTACGACGTAGCCGGGCGGCAGGTGGCGTCTCACGAAGTCGGAGGTCTGGGCCCAGGCAGGCATGAGGTGCGAATCGGCGAGCCCGACCGGCTGCGCGCGGGGGTGTACACGATCCGCCTGCGCCAGGGCGAGCAGGTGGCGAAGGTGCGGGCGGTGGTCCTTCGCTAATGCGTTCACCTCTGTGTTGGGTCTTGCTCTCCGCAGGAAGCACAGACCAGCAGGATGTCGGCCGGGCTCGGGGTACCGATTGTTCGTTGGAGGCGCTGAGTGCGATCTCGAGATACAGATGGGTGACCCGACGCGGCCGACCCGCCACGGTTGAGCGAGCGGAGGCGTCCGTGAGGATGACCTCGACTCGATGACGAGCGAGCGGGGCGGTGCGTGGGCGGGGGAGTCGCGACCGGCAAAGCGTGGTCGACACGCGGTCGCCGCCGCCAAGGGGCAGTACGGCATGCTCCTGTGGGTCAAGGACCGCGACTGCGCGCGCGCCGCGAGGGCGCTGAAGGCGAAGTAGCGTCCCCGGAGGGTCAGCGCCGGCGCAGCGGTTCCAGGCCGAGCGCGTGGTTCAGCCAGCGCACGAGCGGCAGGAGGGTCGCGAAGTCGGACTCGAGCGTCGCGGTGAGCCGCGCGCCGGTCACCTGCGCGTGGGCGGCAACGCCCAGATCAAGGCGATGCGCCAGGTCGCCGGGCGGCTCCGTCTCGACCTCGCGCAGT
>CAZKQE010000127.1:0-7878 GCA_964554725.1 uncultured bacterium | reverse complement strand
CCGCGGGGCGCGCCGGCACGGCGCCGGCGGGGGCGCCCCGTCCGATGCGCGACGACGACCTGCTGCGGGTCGTCTGGGTCGCCGACCCGCGCATGTCGCCGGACGGCGCGCGGGTGGCGTACACGCGCGGGGGGGTGGACGTCGAGGCCGACGAGTACCGGACCGCCCTCTCGCTGGCGGACGACGGGAGCGGGGTCTCGCCGCCGCGGCCGCTCACCTTCGGTCCGCGCGACGCGCAGCCGCGCTGGTCCCCCGACGGGCGGTCGCTCGCCTTCGTGCGCTCGCCGGGGGGCAAGGAGCCCGCGCAGCTCCACGTGCTGCCGCTCGACGGCGGCGAGGCGCGGCGGGTGTGCATGCTCCCCAAGGGCGCCGCCGAGCCCGCATGGTCGCCGGACGGTACCCGCATCGCGTTCCTGTCCGGCACCAACCCCGCGCTCGACGACCCCGAGCCCGTGAAGCCGAAGCACGAGCCGGGGCGGGTCGTCACCCGGCCGGTGTTCCGCGAGAACGACGAGGGCTTCATCGACTTCGACCATCTGAACCAGGTGTGGGTGGTCGAGGCCGCCGGCGGAACCGCGCGCCCGCTCACGAGCGGGCCGTTCGCGGCCGGGGCCCCGGTCTGGTCGCCCGACGGCGCGCGCATCCTGTTCGTCTCCGACCGCCGGCCGGAGCCGTGGTTCGGGCTCGATGCCTCGGTGCTCTACGCCGTCGCGGCCGACCGCGCGACCCCGGCCGGGAGCGACGATCTCGAGGTGGTCGCGGACTACGGCGGCCCCGTGAACGCGTTCGTCGTCCACACGGACGGGCGGGTCGCGACGATCGGGTTCCGCAACGGCGAGGCCCCGCAGAGCCACACCGTCGCCCGCCTGCTCCTGCCCGGCGGCCCGGCCGGACGCGACGCCCGCGACGCGGCGCCCGACTGTCCCGACGAGTTCGGCGGCGACGTGAACTCGGACCAGCACCCGCCCCGCGGCGGCGGCGCCACCCCGCTCGCCTTCGCCGCCGACGGCGGGGCCGTCTACTGTCGGGTCGCGCGCCACGGCGGCGCCACGCTCGCCCGCGTGGACCTCGCGAGCGGCGCGATCCGGCCGCTGACGCCGGCGGAGCGCGACCTGGTCGCCGGTACCGCGAGCGCCGACGGCCGCCGCTGGGCGCTCACGATCGGCACGCCGGAGCGGCCCGGCGACCTCTACCGGCTCGACGCGGAGTCGGGCACGCTGACCCGGCTGTGGGCGCCCAACGACGCGGCGCTCGCGGAGCTGGCGCTCGGCGCGGTCGAGGAGTTCTGGTACCCGTCGTTCGACGGCACGAGGATCCAGGCCTGGCTGGTGAAGCCGCCGGGCTTCGACCCGGCGCGGAAGTACCCGCTGGTGCTCGAGATCCACGGCGGCCCGCACACCGCGTACGGGTTCGGCTTCTTCCACGAGTTCCACCACCTGGCCGGCGCCGGCTATCTCGTGCTCTACACGAACCCGCGCGGCAGCACGAGCTACGGCCAGGCGTTCGCCGACTGCATCCAGTACGCGTTCCCGGGCGACGACGCCCGCGACCTGATGGCGGGAGTGGACGCGGTGGTCGCGCGCGGCTGCGTGGACGAGGCGCGCATCGGCGTCACCGGCGGCAGCGGCGGCGGGCTGCTCACGAACTGGCTCATCACCCGGACCGACCGCTTCGCCGCCGCGGTCACCCAGCGCTGCGTCTCCGACTGGGGCTCGTTCTACTACACGACCGACTTCGCCATGTTCACGCCCTTCTGGTTCCGCCGGCCGCCGTTCGCGGACGCCGAGGAGTACCGCGAGCGCTCGCCGGTGGCGTTCGCCGAACGGATCACGACGCCGCTGATGATCCTCCACAGCGAGGAGGACTGGCGCACGCCGATCGCCCAGGGCGAGGCGATGTTCCGGGCGCTCAAGCAGCAGCGGAAGCCGGTGGTCATGGTGCGGTTCCCCGAGGAGAGCCACGAGCTCTCGCGCTCCGGCACGCCCTCGCGGCGGGTCGAGAACCAGCGCCACATCCGCGCCTGGTTCGACCGCTGGCTGCTCGGCACGCCGGCCCCCGAGTACGGGGTCTAGCCGCGGGGGTTCGCCCGCATCGCCGCGGCGCTTCGTCCGTCCGGTCGCCGGGAGCCCGCGACCGGCACGGCGATCGCCCGCCGACCCCGTCGTCCCGCAGCAGCGCCTAGCGGGCGGCGCCCTCCGGGCGTTCCATGCGTTCGAGCGCGGACTTGATGCGGGGGTGGTCCGGGAATCGCCGCCGCAGGTCGTCGATCGCCGCCCGGGCCGAGTCGGGGGCGCCGAGCGCGCGGTAGGCGTCCACGGTGAGCGAAGTCCTGCGCAGCTGGAGCCGCCAGTCCTCCTCCGCGACCTGGACGTCGGCGAGCGCGAGGAGCGCCGCGCGCGCGTCGCTGCGGTCGCGGAGCGTGGACTCCACGGCGAGGAAGCGCACGGTGGCGTCCTCCGGCATCTGGCGCAGCAGCTCGTCGGTGAGCCGTGCCGCCTCCTCGGCCCGCCCGGCATCGCGCGCGAGGCGGGCGTTGTGGTAGAGCCCCGCCACCAGCAGCCGCTTCACGTCATCGGGCTGACCCGAGCGGATACCGACCCCGCCCGCGTAGTCGTAGACCAGCTCGCCCCCGTGCTCGCCCGCCTCGTAGAGCACCCACAGACCCACGAGCCCGGCGATCGCCGACACCACCCGGATGCCCTGCGCGAGCCGCCGGCGCGAGCCGGCCAGCAGGGCGAGCAGCTCGAACCCGGCGATGAACAGGAACGCGTTGCGGGCCCGCTCGCCCCACTCCTCGTGCTCGACCACCGCCGCGCGCGCCCCCGGGACGCGCTCGACCGGGCCGTGTGCGTCCATGCCCGACTGGACCGCGGCGACCGCCGCCAGCGTGCCGAGCACGATCAGCACCGTCGCCATCGGCCCGACGAAGCGGAACCGGTCGCCGAGCGGCAGCAGGGACAGCACCCGGGCGACCACGCCCAGGATCAGGAACGCGATGACGAAGTGGACGATCTGCGGGTGGAACACTCCGATATCGGGCACGGCCATGGGTCTCCGGGTTCAGTTGCTGCGGAAGTTTCCGAACTTCAGTTCGACGCCGAGGTCCTGCTGCTTGAGCAGCGCGATCGCGGCCTGGAGCGAGTCCTTGTCCGGCGACGAGATGCGCACCGTGTCGCCCTGGATCGCCGCCTGCACCTTCTTCATCTTGGCGTCCTTGATGGTCTTCGCCACCTCGCGCGCCATGTCGGCCGTGAGGCCGTCCTGGATCGCCACCACCTGCCGCACCGAGCTGCCGGCCGCCGGGACGGCCTCGCCCGGCTTCATGTTCCTGAGCGGCACCTGGCGGCGGACCAGCTTGCTCTGGAGCACGTCCCACACCGCCTTGAGCTTGAAGTCGTCCGGGGCAGTCAGGGTGATCGTGTGCTCCTTCTGGTTCAGCTCGATGCCGACCACCAGCCCCTTGAAGTCGTAGCGCTGGGTGATCTCCTTCGTCGCCTGGGTGACCGCGTTGTGGACCTCCATGTAGTCCACGCCGGTCGTCACGTCGAACGAGCTGTTGCTGGCCACGCGAATCTCCTCCCGATGTCGTCGCCGACCCCCGCGGGGGCGGACGAGACTAGCCTTTCCCGGCCGGCAGCGCGATCTCGAGCGCCCGCGCGCGCGCGCCGCCGCGCAGCACCTGCGCGCGCACCGCCGCCAGCCCCTCGCGCTGCGAGGCCCACAGGAACCGCGCCGCCGCCTCGCGCGCCGCCAGGAACCCGTGTGCCGTGTGCTCGCGCGAGCGGCGCACCCGCGCGTCCGCCGCCAGCTCCGCCGCGAAGCGGGCGATGAAGCGGATCGCGTCGCGCCGCGGATCGAGATAGGCCGTCACGGTCTCGAGCCGCCACAGCCGCAGCGGCCGCGCACCGGTCTCCTCGCGCACCTCGCGCAGCGCCCCGCGCGCCGCCCGCTCGCCCCGCCGCAGGGTGCCGGTGACCGGCTGCCACACCCCGCCCAGGCTCTCGCTGCGACTCCGGCGCAGGGCCAGGAACTCCACCCGGCGGGCGCGCCGCCGGAAGACGTAGACCTCGATGACGGTGGCGTCCAGGCGGGGCACGGCCGGGCACAATAGGCGGGCCGCCCCGCCGTGCCAACCCGGTTGTGGGGCGAAGATTGTGGATGCCGACCCCAACGTCATGATCTGCAATCGGTTAACAGGAAGTGGCCGGTCGCGGGGGCCAACCCGGCCCGCCCGTTGGGGCTGGCGGTCCCGCGTCCACAATCTTCGCCGCACAACCTCCGGCTTGACCCGGACGGGGGGTTTCCCTACCTTCCCCCGTCCGTCCGTCACCCGTTGACCCATCGTCGGTTGGCGGCTGCTTGTGAAATGTTTCACGGAGAGGCCCCTGGTGGCAGCCGAGCCGCGCGAAAGGCCGTCGCGAGCGGGTGCGCGGACCGCCGGGTTGCTGCTCGCGATCCCGACCCTGCTCATCGTGTCCCCGCTGGTCGGCTTCTGGATCGGCGACTGGCTCGACGGGCGGGCGGGGACCGGGCCCTGGCTCGGCATCGCCGGACTGGTGGCCGGGTTCGCGGCCGCCGGGCGCGAGACCTATCGCATCTACCGCCGTGTGCAGGCGGATGAAGAGGAGCAGAAGCGGCGCCGCTGACCCCCGGGTCGCGTGCCGGTGAATCCCATGGGACTCGAATTCCTCGTGCGCGTCCGCCGCAGCTCGCTGTGGCTCGGCGCGGTCGCAGCCCTGGTGACCGCGACCTACGCGACGCCGCTCGCCGGCCTCGCGGTCGCCGCCGGAGCGGCCTGGTCGCTCGTCAACCTGTTCCTGCTCGAGCGGATCGTCGTGGCGCTCACCGGCGCCGACCGCCGCAGCCTCGCCGCCACCGCCCGCGCGGCAGGGGCGATCGGCGGGCTCATGCTCCTGTTCGTCGCCGGCTGGCTGCTGCTGACGCGACTCCCGGCCGCGCTCCTCATGGCGGGCTTCCTCGTGCCGCACGCGGTCATGGTGCTCAAGGCGGTGGCGATGATGCTGCTCCCCACGCGCGCGTGGCAGCGCCTCACGCGCTCGCCGTGGCCGGCGCTCGTGCTCGTCGTGGCGCTCGCCGCCGGGGGGTGGGCGGTCTCGAGCGGCTCCTCGCCGGCGGCGACGCCGGCGCCGGCCGCGGATGCGCACGCCGCCGACCCGGCGGCTCCCGCCGACGGTCACGGCGAGGCCGGCGGGCACGGCGCCGCACAGGAGGCGGGGCCCGGCAAGTTCGCCAACGTCATCACCGTGCTCGCGCGCGCCTACCCGAACGCCGGCTGGGCGCACTTCCTCCACCACTACGAGGCGGTGATCTTCGCCCTGCTGGTCGCGGGGCTGCTCGTGCTGGTCGCGATGCTGGCGACGCGCCGGCCGACGCTGGTGCCGGGACCGCTCCAGAACGGCGCCGAGATGGTGGTCGAGGGGCTCTACAACTTCATCATCGACATCCTCGGGCCGAAACACGGGCCGCGCTACGTGCCGTTCCTCGGCACGCTGTTCGTCTACATCCTGGCGATGAACCTGTTCGGCCTGATCCCGTTCATGGACTCGCCGACCTCGAACCTCAACGTCACCGTGGCGCTCGCGATCATCGTCTTCCTCTACGCCCAGTACATCGGGTTCCGCGAGCTGGGTGTGCTCGGCTGGATCGACCACATGGCGGGCAGCCCGCGCAACCTCACCGGCTGGATGCTGGTGCCGCTCATGCTGCCGATCCATCTCATGGGCGAGCTGGCGAAGCCGATCTCGCTCGCCTGCCGACTGTTCGGCAACATCTTCGGCGAGGACATGCTGCTGGTCGCCTTCGCCTCGCTCGGCGTGACGGTGCTGGCGTTCGCCAACCTGCCGCTCGGGCTGCCGCTCCACCTGCCGTTCCTGTTCCTGGCGCTCCTCACCAGCACGCTGCAGGCGCTGGTGTTCACCGTACTCAGCACGATCTACTTCCTCCTCATGCTGCCGCACGACGTTCACGGGCACGAGGGGGAGGCGCAGCACGCCCACTACCACTCGAAGGAGGAAGACGATGGATTACCATGCGGCATTGGCCTGGGGACTCCCCATCGGTATCGGTCTCGCGGCGATCGGCTCGGGCATCGGGCTCGGCGCCATCGGCAGCGGCGCCATGCAGGCGATCGGGCGCCAGCCCGAGGCGAGCGGCAAGATCCAGCTCGCGATGATCATCGTCGCCGCGCTCGCCGAAGCGCTCACCATCTACGCCTTCGTCACGATGTTCCTCCTCAAGGGCAGCATCGCGGGCTGAGCGGAGACGCTCGGCGGTAAGGAGTCGCGATGGAACTGATCGACATCCGGCAGGTCCTCACCCAGATCCTGGGCTTCCTGCTCATGGTCTGGATCCTGCGCCGCTACGCGTGGGGTCCGCTCCTCGGCATGCTCGAGGCGCGGCGCGAGAAGATCGCCGGCGAGTTCAAGGAGGCCGAGCGCCTCAAGGCCGAGGCGGTCGAGGTGAAGGCCAGCTACGACGCCCAGCTCCGGACCATCGAGGGGCATGCGCGCCAGCGCATGAACGAGGCGGTCGCCGAGGGGCAGCGCGTGGCGGGCGAGATCCGGACGCAGGCGCAGAAGGAGGCGCTCGCGCGCATGGAGACCGCCGCCGACGAGATCATGCGCGAGCGCGAGAAGGCCAAGGAGGTGCTCAAGAACCAGGTCATCGACCTGTCGCTGCGCACCGCCGAGAAGATTCTGAGGGCGAAGCTCGACGACGCCGCGCAGCGCAAGCTCGCGGGTGAGTTCATCGACGAGGTCGGGGCGCTGCGATGAAGGACCTCTCGGTCGCCGCCCGCTACACGCGCGCGCTGTTCATCATCACCGAACGGCGCGGCGAGACGGTGGCGGCCCTCGACGACCTGAAGAGCGTGCGCGACCTGCTGGCGCCGGGCAGTCCGGCGGCGGGGTTCCTCGCCTCGCCCCAGGTGCGCCAGCCGGACAAGCACAAGCTGCTGGCGACGGCCCTCGAGGGCCGGGCGCTGCGCTCGGTCGCGGTGTTCGCCGACCTGCTGCTGCGCAAGAAGCGGCTCGACCTGCTCGGCGAGATCACCCGCGAGTTCGAGGCGCTGGTCGAGCAGAAGCAGGGCATCCGGCGGGCGCACGTCGTCAGCGCCGTGACGCTCGACGAGGCCGACCGCGCGCGGCTGCTCGCCACGCTCGAGAGCACCACGAAGTCGAAGATCAAGCTGACGTCCGAGGTGGACGCGTCGCTGCTGGGCGGCGCGCTGGTGCGCATGGGCGACCGGGTGATCGACCGGAGCGTGCGCACCCTGCTCGAGACGATCGACCAGCAGCTTCACGAAGCCGTCGTGTGATGACCGCCCGTCGTCCTGGACCGAACCGAATCGGGGCACCTACCCATGGCATTTAAGCCGGAAGAAGTCAGCGCCATCCTGGCGCAGGAACTCGAACGCTACGAGGCCAAGCTCGAGACCAAGAGCGTCGGCACCGTGCTCTCCGTCGGCGACGGCATCGCGCGCGTCTGGGGGCTCGAGGACGCGATGGCCGGCGAACTCATCAAGTTCCCCGGCGACATCATGGGCATGGTGCTCAACCTCGAAGAGGACAACGTCGGCGTCGTGCTGTTCGGCTCCGACAAGGGCATCAAGGAGGGCGACCGGGTCGAGCGCACCGGCCGCATCGCGTCCGTGCCCGTCGGCAAGACGATGATCGGCCGCGTCGTCAACGCGATCGGCCAGCCGGTGGACGGCAAGGGGCCGATCGGCGCCGACAAGTACCGCAACATGGAGTTCAAGGCGCCGGGGGTGATCCAGCGCCAGCCGGTGAAGGAGCCGCTCCAGACCGGCATCAAGGCGATCGACTCGATGATCCCGATCGGCCGCGGCCAGCGCGAGCT
>CAZKQE010000126.1:0-8003 GCA_964554725.1 uncultured bacterium | reverse complement strand
CCGGGGCCGACCATGCCCAGCTCGCGCGCGGCGGCGAGCGAGAGGTCGATGATGCGCCGGCCCTGGAAGGGCCCGCGGTCGTTGATCCGCACCACCGTGCGCCGCCCGTTGGCGAGGTTCGTGACGCGCACGCGGGTGCCGAACGGCAGCGTGCGGTGGGCGGCGGTCATCGCCATCATGTCGAACCGCTCCCCGCTCGCGGTGGGGCGGCCGTGGTGCGCCCGGGCGTAGTAGGAGGCGACCCCCACCCGCTCGTCGCGCGGGAGCGCGGCGTCGCGGGTGGCGGCGCAGCCGCCGGCGGCGAGCAGCAGCAGGGCCGCGGCGGCGGCACGCAGGCGATGGACGGAGCGTGCGGGCATCGCTCCGGTTATCGGCCGCCCGGGCGCTCCGCGCCAGCGCGGGATGCGCTAGACTCCGCGCCTCGGCCCGACCGTCCACCGGAGGCTCCGCCATGCGAACGCTCCCGTCCGTCCTCGCGCTCCTGCTCGCCCTCGTCCCCGCCGCCGTCCGCGCGCAGGCGCCGCCCGCCGCGGCGGACTCCCTCGCGCGCGATCCCTCGCTCCCCGCCGCCGAGCACGCCGCGAAGGCGGCGCTCGAGACCTCGCCCCGCCACGGCGAGATGGTGGACATCGCCTGGGCGGAGGGCCGCGCGCCGCTCCGCACCTGGGTCGTCTACCCGGAGCGGAAGGAGAAGGCCGGCGTGGTGGTCGTGATCCACGAGATCTACGGCCTCACGGACTGGATCCGCGCCGTCGCCGACCAGCTCGCGCGCGAGGGGTTCATCGCGGTCGCCCCGGACCTCATCTCCGGCCTCGGTCCCGGGGGCGGCGGCACCGACTCGGTCGCCACCCGCGACGACGTGGTCAAGCTGGTGCGCGGGCTGACCCCCGACGAGACCGCGCGCCGCCTCGACGCCGTGCGCGCCTGGTCCGCGCGCCTGCCGGCCGCGAACGGCCGGCTCGCCACGATGGGCTTCTGCTGGGGCGGCTCGCGCAGCTTCGCCTGCGCCGCCGCCACCCCGCCGCCCGACGCGGCCGTGGTCTACTACGGCGGCTCCCCCGACAGCGCGACGCTGCTCGCCGTGCGGGCGCCGGTGCTGGGGCTCTACGGGGCCGACGACGCGCGCGTCAACGCGACCATCGAGCCGGCGCGCGCGGCCCTCGCCGCCGCCGGCCGCTGGTACGAGCCCAACCTCTACGAGGGCGCCGGACACGGCTTCCTGCGGGGGCAGACCCTGCGCGACGGCGCCAACCTGAAGGCCACGCGACAGGCGTGGCCGCGCACGCTCGCCTTCCTGCGCGAGCACCTCGAGAAGCCGCCGGCGAAGGGGAAGAAGTAGGCCGCGCGGGAGCGGCGGCGCGGGTCCGCCGCTCCCGCACGGCGGTCAGCGCGTCTTCACCGGGTCCGGCGGGCGGGCCGGCAGCTTCGCCGGCTTCGTCTTCATGAGCTGGAGCACCTCGGCGATGCCGCGCTCGAGCTGGGGGTCGCGGCCGGCGGCCACCGAGACCGGGTCGTTCTCGACCACGATGTCGGGATCGACCCCGTGCCCCTCGATGACATACTGCCCCTCGGCCGACGCGGTGGCGCTCTGCGGCACCGAAACGCCGCTGCCGTCGATGAGCGGGCCGCGCCCCGAGATGCCGACCACGCCGCCCCAGGAGCGCTTGCCGATCAGCGGCCCCAGCCCCGCCTGCCGGAACATGTAGGGGAAGATGTCCCCGTCCGACGCCGAGGTCTCGTTCAACAGGCACACCATCGGCCCGGTGAAGACGACGTTCGGATAGGTGTTGGCGTGCCCGTCACGCGTGCTCCCGTAGTTCGTGCCGAGCAGCTTGCGGCGCAGGCGCTCGATGATCTGCTGCGACACGTTGCCGCCGCCGTTCGAGCGCACGTCCACGATCAGCCCCTCCTTGCGGATCTGCGGGTAGAACCACTTCACGAACTCCGCGATCCCGGGCGCCCCCATGTCGGGGATGTGGAGGTAGCCGACCCGGCCGCCGGTCGCCCGCGTCACCGCCTCGTGGTTCGACAGCACCCAGTCGAGATAGATGAGATTGGCCTCCGACTCGATCGGCTGGTAGGTGACCCGGCGCGCGCCGGCGGCGGACGGCTGCGCGTTCAGCGTCAGCGTGACCGGGTCGCGGCGGTGCCGCAGCCGCTGCCAGACGTTGTCGCGCGCGGTGAGCTCCTCGCCGTCGATCGCGAGCACGTAGTCCCCGACCCGCGCGTCCACTCCCACCTCGGTGAGCGGCGAGCGGTACTTCGGCTCCTCGTTGTGCCCGCGGTAGATCGAGGCGATCCGGTAGCGGCCGGACCGGGCGTCCACCTCGAACCGGGCCCCGGCGAGCCCGACCGGGGCCCGCGGCGGCAGCTCGATGTCCCCGGCGTCGAGGTAGAGGTGCGAGCAGTTGAGCTCGGAGATCATCTCGTTGAGGACGTAGGTGAGGTCCCAGCGGTGGGCGACGTGCGGCAGCAGCGCGCGATACCGGTCGCCGATCGCCTTCCAGTCGTAGCCGTGCATGTTCCGCACGTAGAAGAAGTCGCGATAGCGCCGCCACACCTCGGCGAAGATCCCGGCCCACTCCTCGGCCGGCACCCGGTCCACCGCCAGGTCCTTCGTCGCGACCGCCTTCTTCTCCTTCGCCTTCGGCTTCGCGTCGTAGAGCTGGTACTTCCCGGCCTCGGAGACCAGCACCTTCGTGCCGTCCTCCGACAGCGCGTAATCGCCCATCGCCTCGCTGAGCACCGACTCCTCGCGGTCCTTGAGCGAGTAGATCACGAGCGCCGGACGGCTGTAGGAGTCGCGCCCGTTGAAGGTCGCCCCGAAGCGGACGTAGAGCAGGTGTCCCGGGATCGCGGAGAGCGCCCGGTAGTTCTCGGCGCCCACCGGCACCCGGACCGCCCGCCCGACGATGCCGTCGAAGTCGATGACCACCGGTTTCGCGGCGCGGGCGCGCGGCTTCGCGTCCTTCCCCGCCCCGGCGTCCGCGGCGTCGCCGCCGCGCGCGGCCCCCGGCCCCGGGGCGGCCGGCTTCGCGGCCTCGTCCGGCCGCTCCGCGCCGTCGCCCGGCTTCACCTCGTCGCTGCGCGGCGGGAACGGGTGCTTCACATCCCGGCGCAGCGCCAGCGCGAAGATGCCGGTGTTGCGGTTCGAGGCGATGTTGGACTCCTTGCGCGACTGCTGCGGGGCGTAGTCGCGGTCGGACAGGAAGTAGAGCAGGTTCCCGTCGGGGTCCCAGGCGGGGTCGAAGCTGTGGAACAGCTCGTCGGTCACCTGATGCGTCCGCCCGTCGGCCGCCGACCAGATGCGGATGCTGCGGAACCCCGACGGGTGGGAGAGCGAGAACGCGAGGTGGCTCCCGCCCGGCGACCAGGCGTAGTCGTTCACCTGACCGCGTTCCTCGTCGGCGATCGTGCGCAACCGACGGTCGGCGACGGTGACGACGTGGATCCGCCCCTCCTTGTCGGAGAAGGCGATCTGCTTCCCGTCCGGCGACCAGGCCGGCGCGTAGAGCATCCCCTCGAGCCCGGTCGTGAGCTGCTGCGGCGCACCGAGACCGTCCTGCGCGGTCAGCCACAGCTGGTCCTCGCCGGAGCGGTCCGAGATGTAGGCGACCTGGCGGCCGTCGGGCGACCAGCGCGCCCACTTGTCGTGGGCGCCGGAGCTGCGGGTGAGGTTGCGGGTGGGCCCGTGCTCGATCGGGGCGGTGAAGACGTCCCCGCGCGCGACGAACAGCGCCCGCTCGCCGCGCGGCGAGAGCGCGAAGTCCTCGATGTTGCGCTCGACCGCCATGCGCGCCGGGCGCATCGCCACCCCGTCGTTGGGCACCGTGATCGCGATCGCCACATCCTGCCCGGTCCCGACGTCGAGCACCCGCAGCTCGCCCTCCAGCTCGTAGACGATCCGCGAGCGGTGGTCGGTCGAGGGCCAGCGGACGTCGCCGCGGGTCGAGCGCGTGAGCTGGGTGATCGCCCGGGTCGCGAGGTCGTAGCGGTACAGGTTGAGCGTGCCGTCGCGGTCCGAGGCGAAGCAGATCGCGTCGCCGATCCACATCGGGTCGCGGTCGGTGCGGACGTGGTTCGTGATGTTCTCGCTCGCCAGCGTCTTCAGGTCGCAGATCCACAGGTCCTGCGCCCACCCGCCCTGATAGCGCTTCCAGGTGCGGAAGTCGCGGAACAGCGGCGAGTAGACGATGCGCGCCCCGTCCGGCGAGTAGTCCCCGGCGCCGGCGGTGTACATGGGCAGCCGCGCCTCGGGGCCGCCCTCGAGCGGCACGGTGTAGAGGTTGCGCTCGGCCGAGCCGCCGGCGTCGCGCACGGTGCTGAAGAGCACCGAGCGGCCGTCGGGCGTCCAGCCCATCACCTGGTTGTCCCAGCCCCCGCGCGGCGGGTTGGGGCCGCGCGCCGGATAGAAGGTGAGCTGGCGCGGCACACCGCCTGCGGAGGGCACGACGTAGACCTGTTCGTCGCCGTCGTACTGTCCGGTGAAGGCGATCCAGCGTCCGTCGGGCGAGAACTTGGGGAACTGCTCGAGCCCGGGGTGGGCGGTGACGCGGGTGGCGGTGCCGCCGGCCGCGGGCGCGGTCCACAGGTCGCCGGCGTGGCAGAAGACGACACGGTCGCCGTGGAGGTCGGGGTAACGCAGCAGCCGGGTCTCGGCGTGGGCGGCGGCGGCGAAGCCGAGCGCGAGCGACGCCGCGAGCGCGATGCGTGGGGTCCGGTTCATGGTTCCTCCGAATTCACAACGGGTTGCGGGGCCGGCACGATAGCAGCCGGGCGCGGCCGTCGCCATCCGCCGATGCCGGGGCACGCGCCCGCCCTTCCCGGGCCGCGCTGGAGCGCGCGGGCCCGGTGCGCTAGGCTCCGCGCGTCGCCCTCCCGGCCCGCTGCGCTCCCCCCGGGAGCGCACGCAGCCGTCCACCGTCCATCCACGCGGAGGTGCCCATGTCCCGTCGATCGCTGCTCCCGCTGTGCGCCCTCTCCCTCCTGCTGACGCTCGCCTCCGCCCCCGTGCTCGCGCACGACGCGGCGGCGCCGGCGCCCGGCACCGGGGTGCGGGCCGAGATGCTGATGTGGATCAACGATGCCGAGGACAAGCTGATGCAGCTCGCCGAGGCGACGCCGGAGGACAAGTTCTCCTGGCGTCCGTCGAAGGACGTGCGCTCGGTCGGCGAGGTCCTGATGCACGTCGCGACCGCGAACTTCGGCGCCCCGAGCTTCTGGGGCAAGATGCCGCCCGCGGGCTTCGACATGATGAACTACGAGAAGTCGCTGACGAAGAAGGCCGACATCATGAAGGCGCTCAAGGACTCGTTCGCCCACATGGAGGCCGGCTTCGCCTCGATCCCGGACGCGGAGCTCGAGAAGCCGGTCGAGATCTTCGGCGGAGCGGTGAAGACCAGCGTGCGCGGCGGCTACATGCTGCTGCTCTCCCACGCCCACGAGCACCTGGGCCAGTCGATCGCCTACGCGCGCAGCAACGGGATCGCGCCGCCGTGGACCGCGAAGCAGCAGGCGGCGATGAAGGAGATGCAGGAGAAGGAGAAGATGAAGGCCGGCTCGAAGTAGGCGGAACGGGCCTCACGACGCGGGCGCCGGCCGTCGGCCGGCGCCCGCGGTCGTTCCCGGCCGGCCGACTACGGCGGCCCCAGCTCCCCCAGCATCGCGGTGAGCCGGGGATCGCCCGGCAGCAGCTGGAGCCCGCGCTCGAGGGCCGCCCGCGCGGCGGCGCGGTCGCCGGCGGCGACCTGGGCACGCGCCTCGAGCAGGTAGTTCTGGGGCGCGCGCGGGCTCAGCCGCTGCGCCTCGCGGAACCGCTCGGCGGCGACCCGCGGGCGCTTCCGCCCCAGCTCGATCATCCCCGTCACCCCGGCCGCCTCGGCGCGGACCTCGGGGTCGGGATGGGCGCGGCCGCGCGCCAGCGCCGCCTCGGCCCCGAGCGAGTCGCCGGCCAGGCGCCGGCGGTCGGCGAGCATCAGCCACGCGCGACCGTTGGCGGGGTCCACGGTGCCGGCGCGCTCGAGCTCCTGCTGCCCCTCGCGCTCGCGACCGCTCACCAGCAGCTCGCGCGCGCGCTCCATCGCCTCGAGCCCGAACCGGCGCCGCCGGCCCGCCTCCACCCGCGCCGTGAGCCGGTCGGCGAGCGCCCCGAGGCCGGCGGCGCGCGCCCCGCCCGCCGCCCGCTCCGCCCGTTCGAGCTCGCCCTGCCCGCTCAGGTGGCCGACGCGCGTCTCGTACCACGCCTCGTCGGACCACGACGCGAACAGCGGCCCCTCCGGCCGACGCCCGGCGAACGGCACCATCGCCGCCACCCCGGGGTCCCCGCGCAGCGCGCGGCGTCCGACCGTCACCAGGTCGCGCGGCGCGCGGTATTCGATGATCGGCCGGTCGTCGCGGTTGAGCGGCGCCCCGCGCCCGACGGGCCGCAGGGCGGCGAGACGGTCGGCGTAGTAGGCCGCGATCCCGGCGGGATCGCCGATGCGGGCCCGCTCGAGCGCCCGGCGGGCCGCCGGGCTCGCGAGCCGCTCGAGCGCCAGGCGCCGGCCGGCCGGCATCGCCACCAGCAGCACGTCCGACGCGCGCCACACCGCGAACACCTCGCCCTCGGGGAACACCTCGACGAACGACGCCACCAGCGTGGCGAAGCTCGCGGGCGACAGCTCGTAGGTCTGCAGCCACTGGCAGAAGACGCCGTCCGGCTCGAGCCGCTCGCGCACGCGGCGGTAGAAGTCCACCGTGAACAGGTTGTTGACCCCGGCGATCCACGGGTTCGACGGCTCGGAGACGATGAGTCCGTAGCGCCCCGCGCCGTGCGCAAGGTGGGTGCGGGCGTCGCCGACGAACAGCCGCACGCGCGGGTCGTCGAGCGGGTCCTCGCCCCGGGCGTGGAAGAATCGCGAGGCCTCGACCACCGCGGATTCGATCTCGACCACGTCCGTGGTGCCCGCGCCCGCCGCCAGCACCGAGGCCGCCGTGATGCCGGAGCCGAGGCCGATGACGAGCGTGCGCGCCCCGGAGTCGGCGAGCGCGCCGGGGATGAGCCCCAGCAGCACCTGGGTCTCCATGTCCTGGGTGCTGGCGTCCACCTTGCCGCTCACCCGCAGCCAGCGCTCGCGGCCCTCCGGGTCGGTCGCCACCAGCACCGAGCCGTTCACGCCCTCGCGGTAGAACAGCACCCGCTCCTGGCGGCTCGCCCGCCACACCAGGGATCCCGCGTGGGGGACCTCCTGCGCCGCGCGCGCGAGGCTGGCCGCCTGGGTCGGGCGGTAGAGCCCGGTGGACATGAGCGGCGCATCCCAGCGCGGAGCGGTCCCCACGAGCAGGGCGACCACCGCCGCCGCCGCCCCGGCCCACACCAGGTCGCGGCCCGCGACGCCGCCGCGGGCGCGGGCGAGCGCCAGCGCCAGCAGCCCGATCGTGCCCGAGAGCGCGAGCGCCGCCAGGTGGGTGCCCTGCACGCCCCAGCGCGGGACCAGCAGGAAGCCGGCCGCCAGCGCCCCGGCGATGGTGCCGGCGGTGTTCACCGCGTAGGCGAAGCCGGCGGCGTGGCCGCCGTCGCCGCGCTGGAGCAGCCGAGCGGCCACCGGGAACACCGCGCCGAGCAGGGCGCACGGCACCAGCAGCAGCACGGCGACCAGGCCCACCTCGCCGGCGAACAGGGTCGCCCAGCGCGACCCGGCGCGCTCGCCGAGGTCGTAGACCCACTGCGGCAGGCGCGCGAACGCGTGCAGGATGAGCGCCGCCGCGGCGGCGAGCGCGAACTGGAGCCGCGCGAAGCCGGCGAGCGAGACGCCGCGCACCATCGCGCGCGCGATCAGCGCGCTGCCGAGGGCGAGGCCGCACAGATAGACGCCGAGGATCGCCGAGAAGGAGTAGACGGAGGAGCCGAACACCAGGCCGAACAGCCGCACCCAGGCGATCTGGAACGCCAGCGCGGCGAAGCCGGAGAGGGCGAACAGCGTCGCGAACGCGAGCCGCGGCCCGCCGGCGAGACCGTCCGCCGG
>CAZKQE010000125.1:2667-8046 GCA_964554725.1 uncultured bacterium | reverse complement strand
CGGCCGGCTTCGGCGCCGCGCCCGGGGCGTCCGACCACAGCGGACGCGCCGCACCGACGCGCAGCGGGCCCGCGAGCCAGCGCACCTCGACCCCGGCCGCGAGCAGCTTCTCGGCCAGCGCCGCCGCCCGCGGCGGGTCGCGGCCCGGCTCGAACAGGTAGGCGCGCACCGGGCCGCGCCGCCCTTCCTCGATCGCTGCGGCGGCGAAGCGGTGCCAGTCGCGCAGCCGTTCCTCGCGGTGGCGCGCGGCGGCGGCGGCGGTGGCGAGCGAGGCGGTGAAGTGGCGGCGGATGCCGTCGAGCAGCGTCACCACGGTCTCGTCGTCGCGCCGGATGGCGAGGTTGCCGCCCCCGTCGGTCTCGTAGGTCATCCCCACCGCGCCGCGCAGCGCCGGCCACGAGTCCCAGTAGCCCGGGTAGTAGAGGTCGAACACGTCGCGCACGTAGTAGTTCCACCCGTACCGGTCGAACGCGGCGGCGTTCGAGCGGCCGAAGATCTCGGTCCACTTCGTCACCTCGGCGGCCGGCAGCGCCGGGTTGAGCGGGGCCGCCGGGGGAGCGAAGAAGTAGGACGCCGTCTGCCCGTGGTGGTCCACGAACACCTGCGGGTTCCAGCGCCGGAAGGCGCGCGCCATCTGCCGCGACTCCGCCTGGCTCATCGCCAGCGCGTCGCGGTTGAGGTCCACCTGGTAGTGGTTCGTGCGCCCGCCGATCCCCCACGGCTGCTGCCGCTGCTGCTCGATCGCCCACGGGTCGGGATCGCCCTGGCCGAGGGCGTTGATCCAGGTGACGAAGCGCTCGTGGCCGTCCGGGTTGTGCGCCAGGTTCATCACGACGAGGCACCGGTCGAGGATCGCGCGCGTCGTCGAGTCCTCGCCGGCCGCGAGCTGGTAGGCGACCTGCATCATCGCCTCGAACGAGGCGGACTCGTCGCCGTGGATGCTGTAGTTGAGCCACACGGTCGCCGGGGTGTCGCGGAGGAGCCGCTCCGCCTCGGCGGCGTTCGCGAGCGCGCGCGGGTCGGCGAGCCGCGCCGTCGCCTCGCGGATGGCGTCGAGACGGCGCAGGTTCGCCGGCGAGGAGATCAGCAGCAGGGCGCGCTCGCGGAACTCGTAGGTGGTCCCGAACGGCTCGCGCACGACCCGGTCGGACGCGGCGCGCACCAGTGCCTCCACGTAGCGCTCCATGTTGCCGTACGACGTGTGGTAGGTGCCGGCCTCGTAGCCGAGCACCGCCGCCGGTCGCGGGACGCCCTCGCGATAGGGACCGCGGTCGTAGAAGTCGAACGGGGCCGGCGCGGCGAGCGCGCGGGGCGCGAGGAGGACGAGCAGCGCGAGGACGGGCGGGACACGGCGCACGGGCGGTTCTCCGGGGCGTGGGACGGGGTGCGGCAGAGCGCGGCGCAGTCTATCCCATGCCCCGGACGGGCTCCATGCCGGACCGGCGGTCGGGGTCTCGCCCCGGCACCGGCGGGTCCGCCGCGCGAGGTCCGCCGGTTCGCGCCGGCTCCGACGCCGCTACGAGCGCAGCACCCGCACGTACGCCCTCCACGGCCCGGCCGCCCCGGCATAGCGCTTCCCCATCACGCGTGCGGTCTGCATGAGGTGGTCGAGATCGTGCGCCACCCAGGTGGCGAGGAGCTGGGCGAGCGTGACGGTGCCGAACTCGGGATGCTCGCCGGTGAGCGCGAGTTGCTCCGGGGTCAGCCGCCAGCCGCGCAGGGTCTCGAGGTTCGCGGCGCGCAGCGCGGCGAAGCGGTCGAGCCGCGCCGCGAGCGTGGGGCGCGGGGTCTCGCGCAGGTGCCGGAGGCGGTCGAACGGCTCGAAGCGGCGGACGGGCCCCTGCTCCAGGATGATCCGCGAGCGCGCGATCCAGTCCGTCTCCTCGCCGTCGATGAGGTGTCCGACGATGTCGTAGGCGGACCACGTGTCCGGCCCCTCGTCGGCGCGCACCCACGACTCGGGCAGGTCGGCAAGCCACGCCCGCAGCACCGCCGGGGTGCGCTCGAGCACCGCGATCGCCTCGTCGAGTCGGAACTCCGCCCGCGTCATGGATGCGTCCCTCCCCGGTCCCGGCCGCCCGGGCTACGCCACCGCCCTCACCACGGCACCTCCTCGACCCGGCACAGCACCGACTGCAGGTCGTTGAACCGAAGCGCGGTCGGCTCCGCGTCGAGCGGCGGCAGGTCCACCTCCGTGCGCGCGCCCGCGACCGTGACCCGCACCCAGCCGGTGCGGCCGTCCGGGAGCTCGATGCGGATCGGGACCGGCATGCGGAAGTCCGCCGGGACGCCGGTCTGCTCGACCCGGCAGGTCACCCGCACCTTCCCCTCCGGCGTGCGCCCGGTGCGGAACGCGACCCGGTACACCGGCAGCCCGGTGCCGTGCACCCACTGATCGAAGAACCACCCGAGGTCCTCGCCGGCGTAGCGCTCGGCGACGCGGCGGAAATCCGCGGTGGTGGCGAGCCCCGACTCGTGCCGCGCGTAGAAGTCCCGCATCAGCGCGGTGAAGCGCTCGTCGCTGCCGGTCTCGAGGTCGAGCAGGAGGTTGCGCAGCATGTGCAGCACCCAGGCCCCCTTCTTGTAGACGACCAGGCGATGGTCGCCCGGGGTCTCGACGCTCGCGCTGCGGTAGCCGAGCCCGACCGGCCCGGGCGGCGGCACGCCGGAGGGCCGCAGGATCAGGTCGTCGAAGATCCGCTCGCGCCACTGGTGGAGCACGCTCAGGTACCCGCGCTCGTCGCGCAGCCCCGCCTGCAGGTACCAGAGGCCGCAGAAGTCGGCGAAGCCCTCGCTCAGCCAGTGGTCCCGGTAGGTGCGGTGGTCCACGCCGTAGCCCCACCATTGATGCGCGATCTCGTGCGCGCGGAACACGGCGTCCTCGGCCGCCGCCATGCGGCGGCCGCCGAACGCGGTCCAGGTGATCTGGATGAGACCCGGATACGCCTCGCCGCGGGTGTCGGGCACCTCGGCGACCACGATCGGGGTCAGCGGCGGCGGCCCGAGCCGGTCGGCGAAGAACGCCGCCGCCCGCCCGGCGTCGGCGGCGACCGCACGGTCCATGCGCGCGCCGCTCACGATCTTGAGGTCGCCGATGCGGATCTCGACCGGCTCCGGGCGCCCGCGGAACATGAGCGCGGTGACCGGCGGCCCGTCCGGAAGGCCGAACGGCTGCTCGTCGAACAGGCCGAGGACGAACGAGGCGTTGTGGATCGGCCGGTCGGAGCGCCAGCGCGAGACCGTGACCCGGTCGCGCGTCTCGCTCGACACCCGCTCGCCCACGCTCACCAGGTGGTACTGCGACGGGTGATGGAAGACGAGCTCGAACGGGGCGCGCTGCGCCCCGTCCGGCTCCGGGTACCATCCGGTCGAGGAGCCGAGCAGCATCCAGTCGCCCACCCGCTCGATGAGACGCCCGTGGTAGGTCACGCGCAGCGTCCGCGTCTCGCCCGGCGCGAGCGGCGGGTCGCAGCGCAGCCAGAGCTGCCCGCTCTCGCGGCCGCGGAAGTGGGGCGCGGCGCGGCCGCCCACCCAGGCCGCCGAGTCCACCGCGAGCCGCTCGTACAGCGCGAGATGCGCCCAGTGCTGGGGGACTCCGGCGCGCGATTCGAGCTCGATCTCGGCGACGGCGGCGTAGTCCATGTTCCCCGCGATGCGGGACTCGACGCGCCAGCCGCGCACGGCGAGCCGCGGCCGCACGTCCCCCTCGGGCGCCGGGTCGGGGAGGCCGCCGCGCGGGAACATGCACACGTCGTCGCGCCGCCACACCCGCCAGGTGCCGATGTGGCGGTCCTTCGGCTCGCGCCACAGCACCACCTCCTCGGTGCGCCGCGGGTCGATCTCGAAGAACAGCCGGTCGGCCGACTCGCTGTCCACCAGGCTGAACAGATAGCCGTCGGCGCGCCCTTCGAGGAACGGCAGCGCGAGCGAGGCCTTGAGCTCGCCGGCCTTCGCGTCGCTCACGTAGCGCAGGCACTCGGCGAGCACGCCGGCCGCCGCCTTCGACGGGCCCCCGGGCGCGAACGCCAGCCGGCGCCCGAGTTCGACGAACGTGGAGTCGGCCGCGATCAGCACCAGCGCGCGGAAGCGGCGCTCCATCGTCTCGACGCCGTAGACCCGGCGCATCTGGTCGCGCTCGCCCGCGAGCGGGGGCGTGAGCGAGAACGTCCCGCGCCCCGTGAACACCGCCGCGCACACGCGCCCGCCGACCGGCGTCGCCAGCCGCAGCTCGCCCTCCTCGAGGACGAAGCGCCCGGCGTCGCGCTCGAGCGTGACGCCGCGGACCGCGGCGACCCGCCCGTCGTCGGGGCGCTGGG
Source organism: uncultured bacterium (assembly GCA_964554725.1). Lineage (GTDB taxonomy): Bacteria > Eisenbacteria > RBG-16-71-46 > RBG-16-71-46 > RBG-16-71-46 > WS-11. Next base: position 3,730 of record CAZKQE010000125.1, on the reverse strand, counting down.
CGAGGAACTCGGTGAGGAAGCGGTCGAAGTCGGTCGCCGGGGCGGCGACCGTGTCTCCCATCGCCGCGGAGGTCACGCCCCCCTGCGCGGCGGCCGCCGGGGGCGCGGCGAGGGCCGCGACGAGGACCGCCAGGGCCGCGTGGATGGGTCGGGCGCTCACGGCGCGGAGTGTAGCAGCCGGGGCGCCCCGCGAGGGACGCCCCGGCGCCATCGCCCTACTCGCCGGCGCTCAGGCCGCGCTGGCCAGTCGGATCACGGCGAAGTGCGCGCCCTGCGGGTCCTGCAGGATCGAGAACCGGCCGATCCCGGGCACCTCGTGAGGGGGCAGCATCACCTTGCCGCCCAGCGCCCCCACCTTCGCCACCGTGGCGTCGCAGTCGGCGACCGAGAAGTACACCATCCAGTGCGGCGGGATCGGGCCCATCTCCTTCGTGATCTCCATCATGCCGCCGGCCATGGCGTCGCCGCGCAGGAACAGCGTGTAGACCATGGGGCCCATCGGCTTCGCCTCGGCCTTCCACGGGAACAACCCGGTGTAGAACGACTGCGCCTTGCCGGTGTCGTTCGTGAGCAGCTCGGTCCAGGTCATCGCGCCGACCTCGTCGAGGGCGCCGACGCCGTGGTGGTTCTTCGCCTGCCAGACGCCGAACATCGCCCCGGTCGGATCCTGGAGGAACGCCATCCGGCCGGAGTCGAAGACGTCGAACGCCGGCAGCACGATGGTGCCGCCCAGCTTCGCCGCCTTCGCTGCGGTCTCGTCGGCGCTCGCGACCGAGACGTAGGAGTTCCAGTGCGGGGGCGCGCCGGTGTCGCGCTCCTCCTTGCGCATCGTGTAGAGGGCGGCGACGTCGCGGTCCTTCAACTGGAACATCGTGTAGTGCTCGCCGTTCCCCATGTCCTGGTCCTTGAAGCTCCAGCCGAACAGCTTCGTGTAGAACGTCTTCGCTCCCGGCTGGTCGATGCTGGCCAGCTCGGGCCAGCAGAAGGTGCCGGGGGCGTGCTGCGTGGTCGTCGCCATCTCTCCTCCATCGAGTGCCCGCGTCCCTGGGGCGGTGGGAGCGGG
>CAZKQE010000125.1:0-2567 GCA_964554725.1 uncultured bacterium | reverse complement strand
TTCCTCGCGTGCGGGCCGCGCGGGCGCTGGTCGTACTTCGTGAACAGGCGGGTGTGCCGCGACTCCATCGAGATCGCGCGCCCCGCGATGTAGACCTGCTCGACGCGGGTCGTGATCTCGAGCGGGTCGCCGTCGGTGACGATCAGGTCCGCCATCTTGCCGGGCTCGATCGAGCCGAGCCGGTCGCCGACGCTGAGGATCTGCGCCGGGTAGAGGGTCACGCTCTTCAGCGCCTCCTCGCGCGGCAGCCCGTAGGCGGCGGCCATCGCCGCGTGGTGGCCGAGGTTGCGCGCGTTCGTCGAGCCGCCGCCGTCCGAGATGCAGAAGCGCACGCCGGCCTCGTGCAGCCGGGCCGCGACCGACATACCGGTGTCGTAGGGCTCGTAGCCGCGGTTCGGAAGCTGGAGCGTGCCGCCGACGATCACCGGGATGTCACGCGCCTTGAGCTCGTCGGCGATGCGCCACGCGTCGTCCCCCCCCACCAGCACCACGCGGGTCAGCTTCTGCTCGTCCACGAACTTCAGCACCGAGCGGATCTGGGCCAGCGCGTTGGCGTGGAACATCACCGGGATCTCGCCGCGCAGCGCGCGCCCCATCGCGTCCCACTTCACGTCGCGGTCGTGGCGCGGCACGCCGGCCTTGCCCTCCGCCGCGCGGGCGGTCCAGTAGGCGCGGGCGTCCTCGAACGCGTCGCGGATCGCCTGCACCGCCTCCTCGCGCGCCTTGCGCTGCTCCTCCTCGCTGCGGGTCTCCCACCACGCCCGGCTGATCGACAGGCTGGGCCAGTTGACGTGGAGCCCGACCGGACGGGCGATCGTCATGTCCTCCTGGGTCCAGCCGTCGAGGTGGATGAGCGCCGAGGTGCCGCTGATCGCCCCGCCGCGCGGCACGGTGAGCGCGCTGGTGACGCCGTTCACGCGCGTCACCGGCAGCAGCTCGCTGTCGGGGTTGATCTGCACCTCGGCCCGGATGTTGGGGTTCACGTTGCCGGTCTCGTTCTGGTCGTTGGTCCCGAGCACGCTCCCGACCTCGATCAGCCCCAGCACCGTGAACGGGGCGATGAGCCCGGGATAGACGTGGCGTCCGGCGCAGGCGATGAGCCGCGCCCCGGCCGGCGGCCGCAGCCCCTCGCCCACCGCCGTGATGCGGCCGTCCGTCACCACGACGGTGCCGTTCGGGATCGCGGGCCCGCTCACCGGGTGCACCGTGCCGCCGACGAACGCGACGGTCTCGGCGTGGAGCGGGGCGGCGCCACCCGCCGCCGCGAGGACCAGCGTCAGGGCGGCGAGCGCCGCCCGCAGGACGATCGTGCGGCCGCTCATCGCTGCACCTCCCCGTTCAGACGCGCCTTGCGCTCGGTCTCGCTCATGAACGGCAGCGCCTCGTGGCCGTCGAGGCCGCAGTCGGTGCCGCTCATGTCGGTCTCCTCGAGATATCGCGGCGGCCACGCCCGGCGGCCTCCCGGCGGCCCGGCGGCGGGCCCGTCCCGCTTCTGCGCCTTCGCGCGGGCGACCAGCGCGTCGCGCTCCTTCGCCAGCGCCGCCCGCCCGGCGATGTCCTCGGCGCGGTCGAAGTACTTGCGACCCTCGATCCAGGTCTGCTCGCACGCCGCGTAGGGCGAGAGCGGGCTGCCGTTCCAGATCGAGAAGTCCGCGTCCTTGCCCACGACCAGCGAGCCCACGCGGTCGTCGATCTTCAACGAGCGCGCCGGGTTCAGCGTGACGAACTTGATCGCCTCCTCGGGGGGCACGCCGCCGTACTTGATCGCCTTGGCCGCTTCCGTGTTGAGCCGGCGCGCCAGCTCGGAGTCGTCCGAGTTGAAGCCGGTGTTCACGCCGCGGTCCCACATGATGTAGCCGCTGTAGGGGATCGCGTCGATGACCTCGAACTTGTAGCCCCACCAGTCGCTGAAGCCCATCGCCGAGACGCCGTGCGCGGCCATCTCGTCGGCGACCTTGTAGCCCTCGAGGATGTGCGTGAACGTGTTCACCTTGAACCCGAACTCCTCGCACAGGCGCATCAGCATCAGGATCTCGTCCTGCCGGTACGAGTGGCAGTGGATGAGCATCCTGCCCTCCACCATCTCGGCGAGCGCCTCGAGCTGGATGTCGCGGCGCGGCGGCAAACCCTGCTTCCTCGCGCTCCACTCCGCCCACTCGGCGCGGTAGTCGCGCGCGCGGGTGAACGCGTCACGGATCACCTGCTCGACGCCGGCGCGGCTCTGGGGATAGCGCGGCGGGTCGGGGCGCTGGGCGCCGAAGTTCGACTGCTTGGGGTTCTCGCCGAGCGCGAACTTCACGGTCGGCGCAACGTTCGCCATCCGCAGGCCCTCGGGCGACTCGCCCCACTTGTTCTTGATCACCGCGAGCTGGCCGCCGATCGAGTTACACGAGCCGTGGAGCAGGTGCATGATCGTCGTGCCGCCGGCGAGCTGGCGGTAGATGTGGATGCTCTCGGAGTTGATGACGTCCCCGATCCGCACCTCGCAGGTGACGCTGTTCGTGCACTCGTTGACGTTGCCGAGCACCGCCGAGTGGCTGTGCTCGTCGATGATGCCGGGCGCCACG
>CAZKQE010000124.1:0-8048 GCA_964554725.1 uncultured bacterium | reverse complement strand
CCTGCCCCGCGCGCCACCACTCGATGATCGCCGGCATCATGGCCCGCGCCCGCTCCGCCGCGCCGCCCGCCGCCCAGGCGTAGGCGAGGATCGGGGAGACCTCGAGGCTCATCCCGCCCAGCCGGTGGGCCTCCTCGTAGAGGCGGATCGCCTCCTCGTGCCGGCCCATCTCCTGGAGCGTGCGCGCCAGGTTGAGCCGCGCCCAGCGGTAGCTCGGGTCCAGCTCGAGCGTGCGCCGGTAGCGGGCGGCGGACTGCTCGTACCGCCGCGCGTAGTAGAGCGTGTCGCCGTGCGAGGTGCCGACCACCGCCGACAGCGGATCGAGTGCCGCCGCCCGTTCGATCTCGGTCAGCGCCTCGTCCATGCGCCCGAGCCCGGTGAGGAAGTCGGCGTACCACTGGCGCGCGGTCGCGTAGCCGGGGTGAAGGGAGACCGCCCGGCGGTAGGTCTCGTCCGCGCGCGGCCAGTCCCAGTCGTAGTACTGGATCGTGAACGCCAGCGAGGTGTGGCCCTCGGCGAGATCCGGGTCGATCGCGAGCGCCCGGGCGGCGGCCGCCTGGGCGAGCGGGAACGCCTCGCGCGCCGGCTTCCAGCGGAACGCCCCCAGCAGGTTGTGACAGTCGGCGAGGCCGGACCAGGCCGGCGCGTAGAGGGGGTCGATGTCGATGGACTCCTGGAACGAGGTGAGCCCGCGCGCCAGCCCGACCGGCGAGCGCTTGTTCCAGTAGTGCCGCCCGCGCAGGTAGGCCTCGTAGGCCGCGGGATCCACCGGGCGGGCGCCGGCCAGGCGCACGCGCTCGTTCGGGGTCAGGTGGGCACGCAGCTCGTCGGCGATCGCGCGCGACACCTCGCTGTGGACGTCGAGGATGTCGCCGAGCGGGCGGTCGTACGAGACCGCCCACAGGGGGCGGTCGCCGCCCGCGTCCACCAACCGCGCGCTGATGCGCACCCGGTCGCCGCCGCGCAGGACCGAGCCCTCGACCACCGCGTCCACGCCCAGCTCGCGCGCGATGACCGGCAGCGGCTTGCGCACGCCCTTGTAGGCCATCGCCGAGGTCTGCGAGATGACCCGCAGCGCGCGGATGCGGGCGAGCCGGGCGATCAGCGCCTCGGTCATGCCGTCGGCGAAATACTCCTGCTCGGGGTCGCCGGACAGGTTGACCAGCGGCAGCACGGCGAGCGACGTGATGGCGGCGCCCGCCCGGTCGGCGGCCCCGGCACGCGCCGTCGCCGCCGCCGGCCCGGCGCGCAGGTCGTCGGCCAGCGCGGTCGCGGTCGGATGACGGTCGTCCGGCGACTTCTCGAGCGCCCGCAGGATGATGCGCTCGAGGTGCGCGGGCAGATCCGGCCGGTGCTCGGTCGGCGGGGCCGGGGTGCCGTGGACGATCTCGTTCACCATCGCGGTGGCGAGCGTCTGGTGCCACGGCAGGCGGCCGGTCGCCATCTGGTAGAGCACCACGCCGAGCGAGAACAGGTCGCTGCGGGCGTCCACCTCGTGGCCGAGGAGCTGTTCCGGGGCCATGTAGGCGAGGGTCCCCGCGATCGCGTCGCGGGCGGTCGGCAACGTCGTCGCCCGCGTGTCCACCCCGGCCTGCACCAGCTTGGCGAGCCCGAAGTCGAGGACCTTCACCCGGCCCTTCCCGGTCACGACGATGTTCGCCGGCTTGAGGTCGCGATGGAGCACACCGCGCTCGTGCGCGGCCTCGAGCGCCTCGGCGATCTGCAGGCCGAGGTCGGCGACCTCGGCCACCGCGAGCGCGCGCGCGGCCAGCACCTGCGCCAGCGTCTCGCCGGTCACCAGCTCCATGACGATGAAGTCGGCGCCGGCCTCGCGGTCGAAGGCATGGACGGTCGCGACCCCGGGATGGTTGAGGCGCGAGAGCGCCAGCGCCTCGCGATGGAACCGGCGGCGCTGGGTCTCGTCCGCCAGCGCCCCGGCCGGGAGCACCTTGACCGCCACGTCGCGCTCGAGCCGGTCGTCGCGGGCGCGGTACACCACGCCCATGCCGCCGGCGCCGAGCTGCTCGAGGATGCGGTAGTGGGCGAGGGTGGTGCCGATCATGGGGTCCCCGGAGCCGGTCGCGGTCGCGTCGCTGGGCGGGGGGACTCTACCGCCGGACCGGGGAGCGGAGAAACGACCCCGAGGCCCCGGCGACGGTCGCGGTCGCTAGCGGGCGGGCGCGGTGGGCGCGGGCCCGCGCACGCGCGCCGCGAACACCGGCCCCAGCAGCCCGAAGGCGAGGATGAGCGCGCCCCCGTACCAGCCGCCGACCGCGAAGGCGCCCGGCATGGTGAGCCCGATCCACGTGCCGCCGCCGATCATGAGCGCGGCCAGCAGCGCGAACGTCCACATCCCGTACAGGAACACGAACGGCAGGTAGTGGGCGCCGACCACGATCAGGAACGCGGGATAGAACCACTCCGGCCGGTGCAGCGTCGCGGCGCCGATGAGCGGCAGGCTGACCGGGATCGTGAAGGCGATCTGCATCGCCAGCGCCGAGAACGGATTCGAGCGGTCGAGCGCGTTGGGCCGCCCCAGCGCGCGCAGCACCAGCTGGGTCATCGGGAAGATGAACACGCCGCCCACGACCAGCGTGACGATCGCGAGGTCCCGCGAGCCCCAGGTGCCGAGCGCGGCCGAGGCCAGCCACAGGGCGCCGGAGACGAGGCCGCCCGGCAGGCCGCCCATGAACGTGGTCCGCACCTCGCGTTGCGCGTCGGCGATCAGCATCCCGGCCTCCGGTCCGGCGTGTCGGTCGTCGTGGTTCGCCCGGTCTACGAAGCCGCTCCCGTTCAGGTTGCGGCGGCGCCCACGCCCAGCGCCGTCGCCAGCGCCGCCACCACGTCCCGCACCTGTCCGAAGCCGGTCTCGAGCAGGAAGTTGGGACTGCGCCCGTAGGACTTGTGACCGAGGATGAAGAAGTCCGGCTCCGGGTTGGCGAGCACGTCGGCGCCGAAGGCGGGCGTGGTCAGGCAGTCGCCGGCGCCGGCTCCGAGCAGGGCGGCGCTCAGCTTCATCACCCCGCGCGAGGCGTAGCACTCGTGCACCTGCAGCTCGCGGTAGAGCGAGTCGTCGGGGCCGAACCCGGTGTTCACGACGATGCGGTCCACCTCCTCGACCCGCGCCTGCTCGCCGAGCATGAGCGTCACGCGGTAGCGATGGGTGGCGGAGTTGAACTCGATCCCCTCGACGCGGGCGCCGCCCACCGGCGTGACCGCCGGCGACTCGCCCAGCGCCATCGCGCGCGCGCGGGCGTAGAGCGCGTGCCGTTCCGACAGCGGGTCGTCGGGGAGCGGCGGGTAGAGCTCGGACACCGGGCGGCGCATGACCCACACCGCCTCGGTGCCCGGGGCCTCCTCGGCCAGCCGCGCCAGGGCGGCGACCGTGGTCGCGGCGCTGGCGCCGGCGCCCACGACCAGGACGCGCCGCCCGGCGTAGCGCTCGCGGGCGAGCCCGCGCACGTCCTCGATGTGATAGGCGAGCTGCGGCGCCAGGTAGAGCTCGCTGCGCGCCGGGATGCCGCCGTCGCCGGCCCAGTTGGGCTGCCCGTACACGCCGGAGGCGTCGACGACCGCGAAGGCGTGCAGGAAGCTCTCGCGCCCGCCCGCGTCGCGCACCAGCAGCCGGAACGGCCGCTCGCGGCGCGCGGCGGACCCCGGCCCGTCGCCCTTGAGCAGACCGCTGCGGCTGATGTGGACCACCTGGGCGTGGGCGTGGACGCGGTCCTTGATCTCCGGCAGACGCGCCAGCGGCTGGAGGAAGCGCTCCACGTACTCGTTCCCGGTCGGGCACTCGTCCCCGGGCGGAGGCGTCCAGCCGGCGCGCAGGAGGTGGGCGCGGGCGGCGGGGCCGATGTTCATCCGCCAGGGCGTGAACATGCGCACGTGGCCCCAGGCGAGCACATGGGCGCCCGGCTCGCCGCGCTCGAAGACGTGGGCGTCGAAGCCGGCGTCGAGGGCGGTGAGCGCGGCCTCGAGACCGATCGGGCCGGCGCCGACGATCGCCAGCGTGTTGCGGGCGGGGAGGGTCACGGGGTCGTGCCCGCGCGGGAGGTCGGGGTCATCACCCCGCCTACGCTACCAGAACTCGGCCGTGACCGGGGCGTGGTCGGAGGCGCGACCGGGTCCGTCGAGCCCGCGCACCGTGTCCCCGGCGCCGCCCTGCCATCCGCGGGCGGCGAGCCAGTCGAGTCGCAGGTGCGCGCGCCGCTCCGCCCAGCGCAGGAACGGACGCGCGAGCGCATGGTCGAGCGGGCCGCTCGCCTCGGGCACGCGCGCGAACCGCAGGTGGAGCGTGTAGTCGCGGTCGGCGAACCGGCGCCACTTGAAGCCGGCGGCCCGCAGGGCGTCGAACAGCGGCTCGCGCGAGCGCCCGCGGTCCGGGCAGCGGAGCCGGCGGCGCAGCAGGGCGCCGGGCCAGCAGGCGAGGACGGTCGCGCCCCAGAGCGGGTGCCACCAGCGGCCGCGGTCGAAGGTGTGGGTGTTGAGGTCCCCGCCGAGCACGATCGGGCGCCGCATCCCCTGCAGCGCCTCCAGGAGGTGCCGCATCTGCGCGGCCCGGTGCGCGCGGGTGCGGTGCACCTCGAGGTGGACGCTCACCGCGACGAACGGGGCGCCCGGCCGCTCGATCCCGGCCGCCAGGGCGATGAACCGCCCGTACATGCCCTCGCGGTCGAACTGGAAGCGGGTGGGGCTCGGCAGCTCGACGATGCGCGCCACACCGATCGGCCAGCGCGAGAGCAGGGCGAGACCGAACAGCGACTCCCGGTTGTCGCGTCCGGCGGCCTCGCGCGCGTCGTCGTGCCGGCCGTGCGTGGTCTCGAGGAACAGCGGCGCCCACGCGCCGTGCAGACCGAGCGAGCCGGCGAGGTCGGCCGCGATGTCGCGGTTTCCGGCGCGCGCCATGCCGAGGTCCACCTCGTTGAGCGTGACCAGGTCCGCATCCGCGAGCGCCGGGTGCCCGAGCAGGGCGCGCTCGACCTCGGGATAGCGGTTGCCGTGCTCGATGTTCCAGTGGACGACCCGCAGCCGCGCCGGGTCGCGCGGCGGGGCGGGCTCGCGGCCCGGCGCGTGACGCCGGATGGTCGAGAGCAGCCGCGCGAGCCGGGGCCCGAGGTCGGGCCAGCCGGGCGAGGCGTGGAGCGCCTCGAGGGTGGGATGGCGGCGGAGCGCGTCGACCAGGGCCCGGCACTCGTCCAGCAGCGCCGGGTCGCGGGTCATCCCGGGCGTTTCCCCTTCAGCTCCGGATCGAGAACTGCGCGAGGATGAAGGCGTAGTTGAACGCCAGCTCGCGCAGCGCGTCGTAGCGGCCGGACGAGCCGCCGTGGCCGGCGCCCATGTTGATCTTGAACAGCAGGGGATTGCGGTCGGTCTTGACCGCGCGCATCCGCGCCACCCACTTCGCGGGCTCCCAGTACATGACCTGACTGTCGTGGAGCGAGGTCTTCACCAGCATCGCCGGGTAGTTCCGCGCCACGGTGTTCGTGTAGGGGCAGTAGCGCTTCATGTACTCGTACTCGGCGCGGACCTTGGGATTCCCCCACTCCTCGAACTCGCCGACCGTGAGCGGGAGGGACTCGTCGCTCATCGTGTTGATGACGTCCACGAACGGCACCTCGGCGACCACCGCCTTGAACAGCTCGGGCCGCAGGTTGACGACCGCCCCCATCAGCAGGCCGCCGGCGCTGCCGCCGGTGATCACGAGACGGTCGGACGAGGTGACCCGGCGCGCGATGAGGTGCTCCGCCACCGCGATGAAGTCGGTGAAGGTGTTCATCTTGCTCATCATGCGGCCCTGCTCGTGCCAGGTCTTGCCCATCTCGCCGCCGCCGCGCACGTGGGCGATCGCCACCACGACGCCGCGGTCGAGCAGGCTCACCCGGTTCGAGCTGAAGGTGGCGTTCTGCGAAGCGCCGTAGGAGCCGTAGCCGCCGAGCACCATCGGCGCGCGGCCGTCCCACGTCAGCCCGCGGCGCCACACGAGGGAGATCGGGATTCGCGTGCCGTCCGGGGCGGTCGCCCAGTCGCGCGCGGACTCGTAGCGCGCGGGGTCGAAGCCGCCCAGCACCTCGGTCTGCTTCAGGAGCTTCGACTCGCGACGCGTCATGTCGTAGTCGAACACCGAGGCCGGGGTGACGAACGACTGGTAGGAGTAGCGGTAGGTGGCGGTCTCGAACTCGGCGTTGGTGCTGGAGCCGGCGGTATAGACCGGCTCCGGGAAGGCGATGCGGTGGGATTCGCCGCTCGCGAGGTCGGTGATGCGGAGGTGCTGAAGCCCGCCCTCGCGCTCGACCAGCACGTAGTGGTCGCGGAAGAAGGTCATCCCCGAGATCATGACCTCGGGCCGATGGGGGAGCACCTCGCGCCACGAGGCCCTGCCCGGCGCCGTGAGCGGTGCCGAGACCAGCCGGAAGTTGGGCGCGCCGTGGTTCGTGCGGATGTAGAAGCGGTCCCCGTGGTGCTCGACGTAGTACTCGTGCCCGCTCTCGCGCGGCGCCACCATCGCGAACGCGTCCTGCGGCCGGTCCGCGGGAAGGTAGCGGACCTCCGAGGCGGTGTGGCTCGACGAAGTGAGGAGGATGAAGGCCTTGCTGTTCGAGCGCCGCGCTCCGATCGAGAACCGCTCGTCCTGCTCCTCGAACAGCAGCGCGTCCTGCGCGTGCGCGGTGCCCAGCCGGTGGCGGTGGAGCCGGTACTGGCGCTTGGCGTCGTCCTCGACCGTGTAGAAGAGGGTCGCGCCGTCCGCCGCCCACACCACCGACCCGACCCGGGCGACCTCGGCGGGTCCCAGCTCGCCGGTGACGAGGTCCTTGACGCGCAGCGTGTACTGGCGGAACCCGGTGGTGTCCACCGAGAACGCGAGCTTGCGACCGTCGTCGCTCACCGCGAACGCGCCGATGGCGAGGAACCGGTGTCCGACCGCCAGCTCGTTGAGGTCGAGCAGCACCTCCTCCGGGGCATCGAGGCTCCCCTGCTTGCGGCAGTGGATCGGGTACTGCTTCCCCTCCTCGGTGCGCGTGTAATAGAGGTAGCCGCGCAGCGGGTAGGGCACCGAGAGGTCGGTCTGCTGGATGCGGCCCAGCATCTCGCGATAGAGCGTGTCCTGGAACGCGGCCCCGCCCTTCGTCATCGCCTCGGTGTAGGCGTTCTCGGCCTCGAGGTAGGCGATGACCTCCGGGTTCGACTTCTCGCGCAGCCAGTGATAGTCGTCCACCCGCCGGTCGCCGTGGAGGGTCTCGACGTGGGGCGCGCGGCGGGCGACCGGCGGCGGGATCGGGACGGCGCGTTCCTCGGCGGTGGCGTGCTCGGGCATGGGGATTCCCGTCAGGGTGGCGAACAGGATCACGGCGACGCGCGGCAGGCGCAGGCTCATGGCGGACCCGGACGATGGCGGACGATGTCGGGGCGGCAGCATAGCAGAGCGGCCCGCCGCCGGCAGCCCGCGATCCGCGGCGGGACCCGGGTGGCCGCGGCCGGCGCCCGGAGCGCGGGAGCGCGCGTTGCGCGGCCCCGCGCGACCCCCTAGACTCGGGCGGTCGCCGCGAGATCCAGGGCCGCCCGGTTCCCACCCTTCCCAGGAGTCTCCCGCTTGGCATCCCGACCCCGCACCCTTCGCGACCTCAAGGCCTCCGGCTACCGCCCGCGCACCGTCAAGCAGGAGCTGCGCGCCAACCTGATCGCGCGGCTGCGCGCCGGCACCCCGCTGTTCCCGGGCATCGTCGGCTACGAGCAGACCGTCCAGCCGCAGATCGTCAACGCGATCCTCTCCCACCACGACTTCATCCTGCTCGGGCTGCGCGGCCAGGCCAAGACGCGGCTGCTGCGGGCCCTCGCCCAGTTCCTCGACGAGTGGGTGCCCGAGGTCGAGGGCTGTCCGCTCCACAGCGATCCGTTCCTCCCGCTCACCCACCACGCGCGCGCGCTGCTCGAGGCGCGCGGCGACGACACGCCGGTCGCGTGGCTCGCGCGCGAGGCGCGCTACCAGGAGAAGCTGGCCACGCCCGACGTCACGATCGCCGACCTGATCGGCGACATCGACCCGATCAAGG
>CAZKQE010000123.1:0-8061 GCA_964554725.1 uncultured bacterium | reverse complement strand
CGGGGCCGATGCGCCGGCGCCCGCGCCTCGCGGCGGCGCGGGGCCGGCGGCGAGCCGTCCCGGCGCCGTGTCGGGCACGGCCGGCTCGGTAGGCGGCCACGCGGCGGCGCGAACGACCAGGCTGTCGTTCCGCATCCGGGTCGCCAGCCGGAAGCCGGGCCCGGTCCAGGTGCACAGCCGGTCCCCGCTCAGGTCGCGCTCGCAGCCGCGCTCGAGGCCGCGGCGGCGGAGCTGCCCGTCCACGTAGTCCTGCGAGTGCCGCGACACGCCGGCGGCGTCGAAGCGTACGCGCTCGAGGCGGCGGTCGCGCAGGTAGCAGGTCAGCTCGCCGGGGACGCCGAAGTAGCGCGCCGGGCCGCGGCGGGCGGTGGCCGTTCCGGCGTCCGACGCCTTGACCTCGGGGAAGCTGCGGAGCTGGAGCAGGTCGCTCTCCGCCATCCCGAGGCGGAGCCGCATGCCCGGGACGCGGGGCAGCGCCTCGGGGGCCGCGGTCGCGAACACGCCCAGCAGGGCGAGGACGAGCATCGCGCCGCTAATGCCGGCGCGCGCGCCCGCGCGCCTCGGAGCCCAGCTCCCGGGTGAGCCGCGCGCGGTACTCCGGGTCGCGCTCGATGCGGCCCAGAAGGTCGGGGTCGCTCGAGATGAAGGGCAGGTCGAAGAGCTCCGGGGTCGCCTCCTGCTCGGTGTAGATGCGCTCCTGCTCGTGGCGCTGGTAGGAGGCCGCCTTCTCGATCGTGTCGAACGACTTCCCGGCGGCGAACGACTGGTTGAACACGTCGTAGATGTAGACGTGGAAGTGACCGTCGAGCCCGCCCGTGCCCTCCGGCGGCGGGAACACCTTGACCTTGGAAGCCTTCACCTTGCCCTGGCTCATGCGTCCTCCTCCTTCAGCGGGGTCCCGCGGGGCGGCGCGCCGACCCCTCGCCGCTCCCGCCATTCAGCCGGTCCACGATCGCGACCAGCTCGAACACGTCATCGATGTCGTAGTCGGCGCCCGACTCGCGGGTGTCGAAGGTGTCGCCGTAGCGCGCGAACACGGTCTTCATGCCGAGGCTGCGGCCGCCCACCACGTCGCGCTCGGCCCAGTCGCCGATCATGAGCGACTCCTCCGCGGCGACGCCCAGCCGCCGCAGGATCTCGCGGAACGGCGCGGGGCTCGGCTTGCGCTCGCCGGTGTCCTCGAACGTCACCACCGCGTCGAACACGTGCTGGAGCGACAGCGAGCACAGCCGCAGCCACACCTGGGCGCGCGGCGCGTCCGATACCACGCCGAGCCGGATGCCGCGCTTCGTCAGCTCGAGCAGCGTCATCTGGACGTGCGGGTAGAGCACCAGCGCGGATTCGCGCGCCCGGCGGTAGGCGACGATCCCCGAGGCGAGGATGCGCGGGTCGAGGTGGCCCAGCTCGCTCTCGATGAGCTGGTCGAACACCTTCTGGTACTCGAGCCCCTGCTCCTGGTAGATGGCGTCGATCTTCGAGCGCACCGCCTCGCGCGGCAGGTTGAGCCCGGCGTCGATCATGCCGTCGATCGCCGCGTGGATGGCGTCCGACTTCATCTTCATGAAGTCGGTGAGGGTGTTGTCGAGGTCGAAGACGATGGCCCGGATCAATCGGGCGGCCCTCCAGGTGGACGTCGTCGCGGAACGGGGCCGGACACGCGGGCGGTCGGCACTACTTGCTCGAGACTCCGATCTCGCGCCCCAGCGTGATCTCGCCGTTGTCGATGCGGACGTTGAACCCGCAGGCGGGGTTGTTGCACACCCACGCCTTGTAGGTGATGGGCGCGCCGTCGCGCCCGTAGTCCGACAGCGGCAGCAGCACCCCGTCCTCGCACTTGCGGCACTCGGGCAGGTTCATCTCCATCCCCTCCTCCTCCCTCCGCGATGCGCGCGGCCCCATGGTCGCCCATTCTAGCGCGGACGCCGCGCGCGCCGCGAGGCGGGAATCCCGGATCCGCCGTCAGCCCGCGGACCCGGCCAGCAGCGCGGTGTGGTCCCGGGGCGCGTGCTCGCACGGCCGGCCCTCCACGTGGCGGTAGCGCGCGCCGTCCGCGGCCAGCCACACGCTGGAGGAGGAGACGGTGACCATGCGCCCTTCGTGCAGGCACACCGGCGCGATCCCGGCGTCCGGGTCGCCGTGGGAGCGGAGCAGCGCGTCGAGCCGCGCCTCGGCCTGGTCGCGTGAACGGGGCGCGAATCCGGCCAGCTCGCCGAGCAGCCGCGCGGTGCGCGGCTCGTCCGGATCGTCGAGGTCGCCATGGGTGACCACGTGCCAGCCCGGCTCGAGCGGGAGGAAGCGCGGCGCGGCGTCCGCCTCGAGCGCCATCACCCAGCCGTTCGCGGCGGTGGCGAACACCAGCGTGCAGGGGGCGTAGGGGGCCGCCGCGCCCGCCGCCGCCCCCCTCCCCGACGCCGCGCCGGCGAGCCCCTCCGTGACCATCCCCGCCGGCGGCGCGAACCGGACCCCGGCACGGTCGGCGGGCGGGCCCGACACCGCCGCCGCCACGTCCATCACGAGCGCCCCGCGCGAGCGGCGGCCGGGCGCCGGCGGGGCGGGCCCGCCCGAGCGGTCGCGGCGGTTGAGCAGCGCCACCACCGCCCGGGCGTCGCGGACCGCGAGCCAGGTCCCGCCGGCGATGCGGTCGCGCCCGCCGACGATCCGCGGCCGTTCGGCGAGGACGCGGGGCGGGTCGGTGGGGCGGGCGGGGTCCTCGTCGCGGTTCGCCGCCAGCAGGACGCTGCCGGGCGCCACCACGTCCCGACCCACGATCAGGGTGCACACGGCGGCCACGATAGGGAGCCCGCGGGGGTCGGTCAACGGCGGGGCCGCGGCCGGAACGTCCGTCCGGACCGCGGCGCGGGGTCGACGGAAGGGCCGGAAGTCCGATAGAATCGCGCGCCGAACTTCGTGACCGACGGAGAGTTTCGCCCCCCCGAACGCCGTCACTCTCTGGCATGCACCGCGAGGGTGTCCATGCTCCGTCGCCGTCCCCGGCCGCGCCCTGGACCCGCCACCCTTCCCCTGCTCGCGCTCGCGCTGGCGCTCGCGGCGCCGGGCGAGGTCCACGCACGGGTGGACATCTTCGACCGCGGCCCGGCGCTGGTGGCGGGGAAGTTCAACCTGCGCGTGACCAACGCCGGCCTGGTCGGCAACCCGTTCCCCGACCTCTCCTACGACCCCTCGTTCGAGTTCCCGAAGGGGAGCGGCCAGGAGCTCATGCGCTCCGGCGCCCTGTGGGTGGGCGCGATCGACGTGGACGGCACACCCCGGGTGTCGGGAGGGCCCGCGCTCGAGTTCCGGCCCACGACCGCCGCCGCCGACACCGTGCGGCAGCTGTGGCACGGCCGCATCGGCGGCGAGCGGCTGGTGGACGACGACGGGGACGGGCGGATCGACGAGGAGAGCTTCAACGGGCGCGACGACGACGGCGACGGCGAGGTGGACGAGGACCTGGGGGTGATCGGCCAGCAGATGCTGATCGCCGACTACACCGACGACCAGCCCGAGGCGGTGAGCTACCAGCAGGCGACCGGGGAGAACCACCGCCCGCTCGGCCTCACGGTGCACCAGGAGGCGTACGCCTGGACGCGGGCGGGCTACGACGGCATCGCCGGACTCCAGTTCACGATCACGAACCACGGCAGCTCGGTCCTGCGCGAGGTGTACCTCGGCTTCTACGTCGAGTTCGACGCGCGGACCCGCAGCGAGCCGGTCGGGCAGCCCGACGACGCCGTGGCGCGGGTCTCGTTCAGCCGTGCCTTCAGCAAGGGCACCTCGCGCATCTACGTCGACGGCGCGGGGTACGTCTCGCAGTCGTGCTTCAACCGCGTGTCGCGCACGGTGCCGATCGTCACCCGTCCGGCGGGCGCGCGGCCGTCGAGCCTGCCGGTGGTCGCGGTGCTGCCGCTCTACCACACGCGCGACCCGCTGGCGTGGATGGTCCCCTCGGCGGCCCGCGCCCCGGCCCGCGACACGTTCCGCGTCTCCCTCTACGCCGGCGACCGGGCCCACGGCGCCGGCGGGCCGCCGGTGCTGGACGCGGAGCGCTACGCGGCGCTCGCCGGCACCTGGTCTCAGAGTCCCGAGAGCCACATCGGCGAGCAGCACTTCCTGGTCTCGTGCGGGCCCTTCCACACGCTCGCGCCCGGGCAGAGCCTCGAGTTCGCGGTCGCGCTGGTCGCGGCGAGCGGGCCCGAGAGCCTGGCGGTGGCCCTCGGCAACGCCGCGTTCCTCCACAACGGGAGCGAGCTGAACCTGGTCCCGGACGCCACCGGCCCGGGATCCGACTGGTGGCTGGTGGGCGAGACCGGGCTCAACGGCCACGAGGCCTGCGTCGAGCCGCCGCCCGGGCTCGTGTTCCTGCACGACCCGCACTGCTCGCGGAAGTTCGGCAGCGACCTCAGCGACCCGCCGCGCACCGTCCCCGATACCTACCGGGCGGGCCGCTGCATCTGGAGCGACGCCGACTGCGACGCCTGCACCGGGATCGCCGGGCGTGAGACCGTCGTCCGCTGGACCGACCCGCAGAGCGTCCCGCCGGCGCCGTCCCTGCGCGTGGTCCCGGAGGACCACGGGGTGCGCATCGAGTGGGACAACCTGCCCGAGATCCTCGTCAACGCCGGGCGCTCGGGGCCGCGCAACGGGCGGTTCGTCGGCTACCGTCTCTACCGGCTCTCGCGCTGGGGCGAGCGCGGCTCGCTGCTGCCGCCGCGGGAGGACTGGGAGGTGCTGGCGACCTACGGCTACGACGAGGCGGACAGCAAGGTGCTGCTCGCGACCGTGACCGACACCACGCTGGACTACACGCGCATCTGGTACGAGCAGAAGCACTACCCGGTGGGGCGCTACGTGGTGCGCGACCGCGAGCCGCTGAACGGGTTCGACTACTTCTACACCGTCACCAGCGTGGTCGAGACGCGGACGCCGTTCGCGGGGTTCGAGCGCATCGACCGCTTCGAGAGCCCGCTGGTGGTCGAGTTCGAGGAGCGGGTGACGCCGCGGGTGGAGGCGCGCGGCGACGCGCTCGGCGTGTGGGTGGTGCCGAACCCGTTCCGCGCGCGCGCCGACTGGGACCGGCCGGCGGTGTACGGCGACCGACTGACGCGGCACCTGGACTTCATGGGACTGCCGCGGGCGCGCTGCACGATCCGCATCTGGACGGTGGCGGGGGACCACGTGGCGACGCTGGACCACGACGGGACGCAGGGCTCGGGGCAGCGGGCGTGGGACCTGGTGTCGCGGAACGGGCAGGAGGTGGCCTCGGGGATCTACCTGTACACGGTGGAGTCGTCGCTGGGGAACGGGCGCGGCCGCTTCGTGGTGATCCGATGAGCGGGCGCCGGATCCTGCTGACTGCCTGCGCGCTGCTCGCGCTCTCGTGCGGACGACGCACGGTGGCGCCGCCGACCGCGCCGCCGCCGACCCCGCCGCCGGCGCGCATTGAGGAGGTGTCGCCGCCCGCCCGCGCCACCGGCGTGTTCTACGAGACCCCGATCTGGGTCCGGTTCGACCGCCCGCTCGATCCCGCCACGATCAGCGACCGCACGGTGTTCTTCAAGGCCGACACCCGCCGTCTCCCCGCCACGCTCGCCTGGGAGCCGGCGACGCGCCGGCTGCTCCTCACCCCGGCGGCCCGTCTCGGGCTGCGGCAGACCTATACGGTGGAGCTGACCGCCGCGCTGGGATTCGCCGACGGGACCACGCTCGGCGCCCCCTTCCTGTGGCAGTTCACCACCAACAGCCTGCGCCGTGTCCAGTCGCCGCAGCCGATGGACCGGCAGTCCGAGCAGTCGCCGTTCGTCGCCCTCCGCTGGGCGGGGCTCACCGAGGCGTCCGCCGGGCCGGTGAGCTACGAGATCCACGCCGGACCCGACTCGGCGACCGCCGCCGACCCCGGCTCCCCGGCGCTCGGGGTCGCGGCCGCGCCGCCGTTCGTGCCGCGGGCCCGCTGGCGGCAGAACGGGGCCAACTACTGGGCGATCCACGCGCTCAACGCCGCGACCGGCGAGCGGCTGGTGGGCCCGGTGTGGCGGTTCGACGCCTTCCCGGCCGACGCCGCATACGACTCGATCGCGGTCGGGGTGGTGGACTGGAACTGGCTCGAGGCGAGCAATCCCGGTCGCCAGCGCTGCACCGAGGACTCGCTCGTCATGGGCCCGACGATGGTGAGCAGCATCCGCTGGAACCTCGGTCCCCCCGACACCACCGTGCGGCTGGTGGGCGCGGCGATCGAACTGTCGCCGCGGCTCGCCAGCGTCCCGGCGGTGGCGGGGCCCAGCGTCTGGTACGCGTCCACGTCGTTCTTCGGCTGCGCCCACGGCTACCCCGGTCCTCCCAACACCGATGATCCGCAGGGCAGGCTGGCCGACGCGGTGGTGCGTGCGCCCGACCGCATCCGCTTCGCCAGCGACGCCCTGTCCGCGCACATCGAGGCGACGCGGCGGCTGGGCGGTCTCTACGGGTACCTGTTCCGGGCGCCGATCCGCCGTTCGTACTACGGACCCGGCGCCGGCAGCCCCAGCCTGCGCGCGGTGCTGTGGCTGTACCTGTACCGGCCCGCTCCGGCGCCGCCGGCGCTTGCCGCGGGGGGGGGCGGCGGGTAGGCTCGCACGCGTCCCGCTGCGATCGTCGCCCCGGCCGAGGAGACCCGAACCCGCCCCATGACGGCTGACTCCCCGCGGTCCGTGCTCCCCGGCCGCGGCGCCGCCCCGCTCGCGCTGGCCCTGGCGCTCGCCCTCGCCCTCGCGGTCCCGGGCGCGGCGCGCGCGCAGGCGATCCGACCCTGGTTGCCGCCCGCGGCGGACTCCCTGCAGCAGTGGGCGAGCGAGGCCCGGGTGCTGTTCCAGTCGAACACCGGCGACTCGGTGGGCGGGGCGAACTTCCGGGCCTACGAGCGGGTGGGCCTCATGGGCCGCCGGCTGGTCCGCTCGCTCGGCCGGTCGAGCATGCTGCAGGCGCACGCGGTCGGCGCGGTGATCGACTCGCTCGGCCTCGACGTGGACGTCGAGATCGACCCGCGCTTCCCCGACTTCGTGCTGCTCATGGTGCGGAACCCGTACCGGCGGACGGCGCACGCGGTCGGGTTCCTGTACTGGTACCGGGGCGACGACCTGCGGATGCAGGGCGCCGTCTACTTCGGGGGGCACCGGCCCTCGATGCGCGTGTGGTGGAGCGGGTACCGCGACCAGCCCTACAGCCTCGGCGTCCTCGACCACGAACGATCGACCACCGGCCGGATCCGCGTGGTGCTGTTCCGGATGAATGCCGCGGGCTCGGCGTGGAACCTGCTCCAGCATCCCGACCAGGGCCCCGACCTGCGCGGCGGCGGGGAGGCGGCGTGGGTGGACATCAACGGCGACACGCGGCCCGAGCTGGTGGCGTGGCTGCGGGCGGAGAACGACACGCTGTTCGAGGCGTGCCTGAGCTGTCCCGCGATCCTCCACGAGCACACCTACACCGAGACCCGCGCCGGGCTCCATCTGCACGACATGCGCGTGCTGCCCTCGCCCTACTCGACCTTCACGCTGTTCGTGCGCCTGCTCTCCGAGGGCAACCGCGCCGGGGCCGCGCGCCTGCTGCGCGACCCGTCGCGCGTGGACGAGGCGATCGCCGCCGGCTGGGGCTCGCGGCGGAAGGCGAAGTCGTGGATGCTGGAGTACACGGAGGAGGAGCGCTGGCCGCGCTGGCTCGCCTTCCTGCACCGCGGACCGCGCGGCGACCAGCGCTACATCGTGCACTTCGAGCTCAAGGAGGGGCGATGGATCATCCGCGAGTGGTTGAAGCCGAGAGCGGTCGGCGCGCCGGCCGACAGCGTCGCGGCGCCGCGCCGCCGCCCGTCCCCCGGGGCGCCGGCGCCTTCAGTCACGGCTTGGTCCACGCTCCTGCGCGTCCGCAGAACACTGGCGTCACCTGCAAGGGCCGCGGCGAAGCCGGTTCGCCGAGGCCAGCGTGGACCTTGTCAGGTGCACCTCGTTGTTCTGCGGCGCTGCCCACGGGGCCACTTTGCCCACGACCCTAGCGGGCATCGCCCGAACGCATGTCGGCCTTCACCCGCGCCACCTT
>CAZKQE010000122.1:0-8079 GCA_964554725.1 uncultured bacterium | reverse complement strand
TGGGCCGCGAGCAGGTCGCTGTGCTCCGCGTCCATGCGGGCGAGCCACGCCTTCTGATCCGCGCCGGCCAGCCGCGCCTGCGACTGCTCGGCGACGTCGAGGAAGTAGTCGAGGTGCCGGTCCCGCAGCGTCGCCTCCTCGCCCGACTCGGCGAGCCGCTCGAGCGCGAAGGTGCGCACGGTCTCGAGGTAGCGGTAGCGCGTGACGCCCGCCGTCGCCAGCGCCACCACCGCCATCGAGCGGTCCACCAGCCGGGTGAGGGCGTCCAGCACCTCGAACTCGTCGCGCCCCTCGCCTGCCACCGCCACCGCCGACTCGAGGGTCCAGGCCCCCGCGAACACGCCGAGGCGGACGAACAGCTCGCGCTCGTCGTCGCTGAGATGGTCGTAGCTCCACTGGATGGTCGCGCGCAGCGTCTGGTGCCGCTCGGGGACGCCGCGCCCGCCCGCGGTGAGCAGCCGGAACCGGTCCCCGAGCCGGGCCAGGATCTCGTCGGGCGAGAGCATCCGCACCCGGGCGGCGGCCAGCTCGATCGCCAGCGGGATGCCGTCGAGACGCCGGCAGATCTCGGCCACGGCGCCGGCGTTGGCGGCCGCCAGCTCGAAGCCCGGCTTCGCCGCGCCCGCCCGCTCCACGAACAGCCGCACCGACTCGGCGCCCGCGAGCGCCTCGGGATCGGCGACCACGCCTTCCTCGGGCAGCCCGAGCGGGGCCACCGCCACCACCGTCTCGCCCGGGACGCCGATCGGCTCGCGGCTGGTGCCGAGCAGCTTGAGCGCCGGGCAGGCGGCGAGCAGCTCGGTGCCGAGATGGCCCACGGGCTCGAGCACCTCCTCGCAGTTGTCCAGCACCACGAGGATCCGCCGGTCCGCGAACGCGCGCGTGAGCGTGCGCACGATGGGCACCCCGGGCTCCTGGGTGATCCCGGCCGCGTCGGAGAGCGACTCCGCGACCCGCTCGGGGTGCTTGAGCGCGGTGAGGTCCACGAACCACACGCCGTCGGGGAACGCGTCCAGGCTCTGCTCCGCGAGCCGGCGCGCCAGCCGGGTCTTCCCGCTGCCGCCCATCCCGGCCAGCGTCAGCCACCGGGTCGCGTCGAGCCGGGCCGCGCACTCCGCCAGCTCGCGCTCGCGGCCGACGAAGCTGGTGACCGCGGCGGGCAGGTTGTTGGGGACGGCCGTGACCTCGCCGGCCCGCAGTGCGGCCGCCCGCCGGATGCCGAGCGCGTCCTCGAGCGCGTAGCGGGCCTCGCGGATCTCGGCCAGGCGCGACGCCCGGTCGCGCTCGAGGCAGCGGGCCAGCATCTCGCGGATCGCGGCCGGGGTGCGCTCGGGAAGCGCGGAGAGGTCCACCGTGGTGTCGAGCGCGCGCTCCATCAGCTCGACGATCGTGCGGCCCTGCACGGCGCGCGTGCCGGTGAGGCACTCGAACAGGACGCACCCGAAGGCGAACACGTCGGTGCGGTGGTCCTGCGCCTCGCCGCGCACCTGCTCGGGGCTCATGTAACCGGGGGTGCCGGTGACCACTCCGAGCATGGTGTGCGCCGACGCGCTCGTCGAGTGCGACGACGTTCCCGGCGCGGGCGGCATCGCCACCGTCTTCGCCTCGTCCGGCGCCGGCGCCGACGGCATCACCACCGTCTCGGCCTCCTCCGACGCCGGCGCGGGCGGCATCACCACCGTCTCGGCGTCCTCCGACGCCGGCGCGGGCGACATCACCACCGTCTCGGCCTCCTCCGACGCCGGCGCCGGCATCACCACGGTCCCGGCCACCTCCGACGGCGGCGCCGACGGCATCACCACGGTCCCGGCCTCGTCGGGGGCGGGCGGCGCCGGGGGCGGGGCCGCGGGCGACGGGGCGACGGCGGGCGGCGCGTCGCCGATCCGTCGCGCGAGGCCGAAGTCGAGCACCTTGACCAGCCCGCGCGGGGCCAGCATCACGTTGCTCGGCTTCAGGTCGCGGTGGACGATCCCGCGCTCGTGGGCCACCTCCAGCGCCTCGGCGATCTGGGCGCAGACCTGCATCGCGTCGGCCACCGGCAGCGGTCCACGGTCGAGCCGCGCGCCGAGGGACTCCCCCTCCACGCGCTCGAGGACCAGCGCCAGCGCCCCGCTCGCGTCCTCCTCGAACCCGTGGATGACCGCGATGTTGGGGTGGTTCAGCGAGGCGAGCGTCAGCGCCTCGCGACGGAATCGCGCCAGGCTCTCCGGATCCTGCGCCAGCCGCGGCGGCAGCATCTTGATCGCGACCTCGCGCCCGAGGCGGTCGTCGCGGGCCAGCGACACCTCGCCCATGCCGCCGGCGCCGAGCTTGCCGAGCAGCGTGTAATGCCCGAAGCGTCTCTCCGTGGACGTCACTGCTGCCGGACCCCCCTCCCGCCGAACGCGCCGACGGAGGAGTCTAGGGCATCCGGGCCCGCGGGGGGACGCCGGAGCGGGACGCGGCCGGCCGCAACGCGTCCGGCCCGCGTCGGGTGACGCGGGCCGGCGGTGGACGTCTCGAGAAGCGGCCGGTCAGGCGGCGTCGTGGTGCGCGACCCGCGTCCGGCTCGCGCGCAGGCCGGTGGCCAGCGCCTGCCGCACGGGCGGCTCGAGCTCGCTGCCGATCGCGTCCATCGCGCGCGCCAGCGCCGCGACCGCGGGCGTGCCGTGCCGGCGCTCGGCGACGTAGCCGCGCGCCGCGCGCAGCAGCACGACCGCCTCGCGCACGTGCGGCCCGTCCAGCTCCTCGCCGTCGGCGCCGCCTTCCAGCAGCCGGCCCAGCTCGAGCAGGCGCCCGGTCGGGTCGGCGGTGGCGGCGAGCGCCAGCGCGTGCCGCCCGGCCGCCGTCAGCGCCCACTCGCCCAGGGCCACGCCGTGCGCGATCAGGCCGCGCATCCGGGGCGGGATGAGCAGTCCGCGCGCCGCGCGCTCGACCAGACCCACCGCCTCGACCCGCATCTCCGAGTCGTCGATGCGCGCGACCTCGCCCGCGTGGGCGACCAGCGTCTCGACCAGGCCGTCCGCGAGTGCCCGGCAGCGGCGCGCGTTCGCCAGCCCGACCGCGGCGGCCGAGCACAGCAGGCTCAGCACGTCGAGGTCCATGCGCGACGCGTCGTCGCCGTCGAGGCGGTCGTCGGCGAGCACCAGCCCCTCGAGCCCGTCGCTCCCGCGCAGCGGCGCGACCAGCGAGAAGCCCTGCGCGGAGAGCACGCCCAGCTCGTCCCGCAGCTCGGCGAAGCGCTCGAGCTCGGCGAGCCGCACCGGCCGCCCGAGGCCCATGAGCAGGCTCGCCAGCTCGCCATCGGCGGCCAGCGAGAGGCCGGCGACACGTTCGAAGCCGTCGCCCCGGATGGCGACCGGGACGAGGGGTCCGCCGGCGCGCTCGGCGGCCAGCAGGGCGGAGACGCTCACCTCGACCTGGGTCTGCACCGAGAGCAGGAAGCGGCCCGCCAGCTCCTCGGCGTCGAGCGCGCCGTGCAGCTCGCGCGCGATCCCGGTCGAGAACTCGCGCAGGCGCCGCTCGCGCTGCAGCTCGGCCTGGGCCCGCTTGACGTTGTCGCGGGTGCGCGCCAGCTCCAGCTCGGCCTCGCGGCCGCGCCGGCGCGTCTCGCGCGCCTCGGTCGCCCGCGCGAGCAGCCGCTTGATGCGCGCGATGAGCTCCTTGGGCGAGAACGGCTTGGCCAGGTAGTCGTCGGCGCCGCGGGCGAATCCCTGCAGGCGGGCGTCCATCTCGCTCGCCGCCGAGACCATGATGATGGGGAGAAAGGGGTCGTCGGGGTCCTGGCGCAGGATCTCGCACACCTCGAGACCGCTCTTCTTCGGCAGCCGCACGTCGAGGACCACCAGGTCGGGGCGCTTGCCCAGCGCCACCCGCACCGCCTCCTCCCCGTCGGCCGCGCTCAGGATGCGGTAGCCGTGGGCCGCCAGCGCGATGTTCAGCAGGTCCACGACACGGCGGTCGTCGTCGACCACCAGGATGCAGGGCGACACCGGGGTCGGCGTCGCGCCTCCGGAAAGGGATCTCATCGTGCCCCCCATTCGCGCGGGTCGGGGTCGTCGTCCCGCTCGTCATTCCCATCGCCGGTCGCCGGCGCCTGGGCCAGCCGCGCGAGCAACCGGTCGAAGGCGGCGCGCTCGAACGGCTTGCGCAGGATGGCCGTGACTCCGGCGTCGCGCGCGCGTCGCTCGTCCTCGCCGTCGCGCACCAGCGCGACCAGCGTGGCGCCCGCGGCCCCCGCGGCGCGCAGGTGATCGGTCATCGGTGATGCTCCCGGCGCCTCGGCGAGCCCGCTGTCGGCGCAGACGAGGGTCCAGGGGCCCTCGGCCATCGCGGCTCGCAGCTCGGCGTCGGTGGCGACGCCGTGGACCAGGTAGCCCTGCTGCTCGAGCAGCCGGACCAGGTAGATGCGGGCCGCGATCGAGTCCTCGGCGACCAGCGCCCGGCGCGGTGCGGCCGCGCGCGGTGCGGCCGGAGCGGCCGGCGCGGCCGGAGCGGACTCCGGCGTCGTGACCGGACCGGCGGGGGCGGGCTCCGCGTGCGGCTCGGGGGCCAGCGGCTCGATCCGGTCGCCGGTCAGCTCGGCGAGCGGGGCGGGCGCGGGCTCCGGGAACGGCAGCGGCGAGCGCGGCGCGGCCGGAGCGGGCGCGGTCGGCGCCGCCGGCGGTCGCGCGCCGCCCGGGGCCGACTGCCCCATGGACGGTGCGACGACGTTCCGCAGCAGGAAGTCGGGCTCGAGCACCCAGTGGACCTCGCCGTCGTCGGTCCGCACGGCACGACGGATGCCGTCGGCGGGCGGCGCGTCCGGGGCGTCCGTCGGCACCGCCGACATGCGCCACACGAGCCGGTCGGCGACCAGGCACGCGCGCTTGAGACCCAGCGCCACCACCGCCACCGGCTGCTCCGCCATGCGGCGCGAGGAGACGGCGAGCGGGGGCAGCACCGGCAGCGGCTGCCGCTTCAGCATCATCTCGATCGTGTCGGCCGGGATGAGCCGCACGCGCACCACCGCGTGCCAGGGCACCGCCAGCTGCAGCTCGTCCTGCTCGAGCATCAGGAAGGTCTCGCGCTCGGCGCGGATCGGCACCCGCACGGTCCACGCGCCGGGACGATCGCCCGCGGGTCCGAGGTGGCCACCGACGCTGGCGAGCACGTCGGCCGCCGGCTGGATGCCGTTGTAGGCGATGCCCTCGCAGATCACGTCGAGGGCGGAACCGTCGCTGGCGAGCGACATGCGCATGCGCGCCGGGCTCCCGCCGACCAGCCAGTCGAGGGCCGCGCGCAGCGCGCCCGCGACCGGCGTGCGCAGGTGGACGCGCCGCATCAGGTCGCCGTCGCCGCGCTCGCCCGGGATGCCTTCGAGCGCGTCCGCCAGCGGCACCGAGGCCGAGCTGGCGGCGTTCGCATCGGGCCGCGACGCGACCGAGGCCGCGAGCCGGGCGAGCGGCACCCGCTCGATCGCCCGCGCCATCAGCCCCAGCTCGTCGTCCAGCCGCCGGAACCCGTCGAGCGAGCCATGGGCCGCGCACTCGACCGCGGCCCGCTGGATGCGCTCGATCACCGGGCGCAGCGGGCCCGGCCACCGGTCGGAGGCGTAGGGGGCCAGCACGCCGAGCAGGCGGTCGAGTCCCTGCAGCAGGGAGGTCTGCGCCAGCCGGCGGGCGTCGTCCATCGAACGGGACGGCACGCTGTCATCGAGCGCCCGCGTCACGCACTGACTCAGCTCGCGCGCCATCTCCTGGGCGCGGTCGTGGCCGCCCGCGTCGCTCATTCGCGCTCCTCGTATCCCGCGGGGAGGGTCACGACCGCTCCTCGTGGTCCATGGTGGGATCCCCAGCGGTGCGCCGCCCGACACTCCTGGGTGGCTCGCCCGGCAGCAGATGTTCGTGGCCCAGCAGTCGCAGCTCCGGACCCTTCGGCCCGGCGTCCCCCCCGTCCGGCATCCCCGGCCCGGACTCGGCGTCGGCCGGGCGGTCGGAGGGACCCAGGTCGGAGGGGCCGGCGGGCGGGAGTTCGGGCGGCGACAGGCGCACGACCATCCCCTCCAGCTCGCGGACCTCCTCCTCGAGACGGCGGACCAGGCGTTCCGCGGCGCGCGACACGCTCTCCCCCGCGGCGGACAGGCGCTCGCCCTTCTGGCCGGCGTCCTGGATCATCTCGCGCACCCGCTCGAGGATCCGCGAGCGCTCGCCGACGCGCGGCGGCTCGCCCGGCGTCGGGAGCGGGATCGCCTCGAGCCGCTCGGCGACCCGCCGGCGCACCTGGCGCATGCGTTCGACCGCCGAGGCGACCTCGCCCTCGATGTCGGTCGAGAGCCGGCCGGTCCGTTCGGTGGCGCTCCGCACCTCGGCGGCGAGGCGCTTCATCTCGTCGGACAGCTCGGTCATCTCGGATTCGGGCCGGCCGAGTCGCGCGCCCGCGAGGGCGGCGTTCAGGGCGATCAACGTGGCCCGGTTCGCGACCAGGTGGACCTGGTCGGAGATCTCCTGGACGCGCAGCAGACCGCGGCCCAGGTCCTCGACGCTGCCGGAGGAGGTGGTGAGCAGCTCCTCGATCGCCGCCCGGACCTCGGCGCGCCACGGCTCGAGCCCCTTCGCGTCGGGGTCGCGCGGCGCCGAGGTCAGCGCGGTCAGCGACTGCTCGAGCTCGCCGCCCAGGCGCTGCAGCTCGCGCACGGTGGTGAGCAGCGCGGTGGCCTCGACGAATCCCCGCTCCGCCTCGGACGCGGTCTCGCGCGCGTCGCCCAGGGCGCTCTCGATCGCCTCGCCGACCTGGCGCGCCGCCTCGAGGTTGTCGTCGCGCACCTCGTCGAGGTGGCGCAGGCCGCGGTCGAGCGTGTCCACCAGCGGCGACAGGGCGCCCGGCTTGACCTGCAGGCCGCCCCAGCGCTCGGTCTCGACCCAGCGGTCGAGGGACTCCCGCATCATCGCCATCTGCGCGCGGATCACCGCCAGCTCCTCGGCCGCGCGGGCCGCCTGGCGGTGATGGGTGAGCAGCGCCTGGGTCTGCTGCGTGATCTGCGAGAGGACGCCCCAGCCGCTCACCGCGGGCAGCGCCCGCAGGTCCGAGACCCGTCCGCTCGCCAGGCTGTTCGAGAGCCCGTTGAGGTGCCCGATGATGCCGCGGTCGAGCCACAGCGCGAGCGCGATCCCGATCAGGATGCCGGCGGCGGAGACGGCGGAGACCCAGAGCACGAACAGCGGCAGGTCGACGACGCCGTTGGCGTCGGCGTTGCCGGCGATCACCCACCACATCCCGGTCGCGGCGACCATCGCCCCGCCGAGGCATCCGAACCACAGTCGCAGTCGGAGCCCGGCGGCCGCCTCGACGGGCGGCACGCGTTCCTCGCGACGAGGCGGTGGCAATGTCATGTTCGGGGTCATGGCAGGTGCGTGGCCTTCGGTTGTCGGGGCGGCTGCCGGATGCAGCGCTGTTCAGCGAAGGTCATGCGCAAGCCCCATGCCGCGCGGCGGGACCGGCGCGAACCCGCGGGTCCGCGGCCGCTTGCGGACGCCGCCGTGGGGCGCGGCGGGGAGGACCGTGCAGGAACCCGTCCCTCCGGGGACCCGCTCCGGGCCTTCCATCTCGGTGCGCCGCATCGCGGTCCGGGGGCGATCGCTATCAAGTCCCTTTCCACGCTGACAAAGGCATTGCGTCTTACGATGCGTCGTTGCGACCCGGTGTTGCGCGAACGGGTGCCGCGCGCCCCGGCGCCCGCGACCGCCCGAAGCGGGTGGGATGACCCAGACTTTGAGCCCGGAAGCGCGAAGTGCCCACCATTGCGACGCTTCCGTATCCCCGGCGCGGACGGCCCGATGGGTCGCCGCCCTTGGACATGCGGAGGATACGACGCCCGCCCGTTCGTGGCACGGACGATGCGAAACACTCCCGTCAGCAGAGAGCGCCGACGTGCCCCCCCGCAGGTCGCGAAGGGGCACCAGGGAAGGGGCAGCCGATGAACCCGCGCCACTACGTCGATCTGAAGGAATCCAGTCGGTCCATCCAGCCGACCTACTACTTCATGATCAACTGCCTGCTCTACAGCCGGATGGAGACCGGGCTGGTCTCGAACCAGGACTTCTACGACGAGGACGTCAACGT
>CAZKQE010000121.1:0-8166 GCA_964554725.1 uncultured bacterium | reverse complement strand
CCGGCACGGCGCACGCGGCCGGCCGGCGCGGGCGCCGGCGGCGGGTCCCCGCGTGCGACGCGGCGGCGCCGCGCATCGCGGAACGATTGACAGCCGGCCCACCACCCCCCATGCTTGTCCGCGTGATGAGGCTCGTGCCGAGGGTGCTCACCCTCCTGCCCACGTGGTTCGCGGTCTGTACGGTCGTCCTCCCTTCGGGCACGGCGCTGTGCATCGGCTCGGGCGGACATGTGGCGGTGGAACCCGCCTCCCCCCGCGGCATCCCCTGCTGCGAGGCCCCGGTCGCTTCCGCCGAAGCCGCTTCCTGCGCCAGCGAGTCCGACGCCCCGTGCGAGGACATCAGCCTCGACTCGGGCGCCGCGCTCGTGTCCCGTCCCGACCTCGACACCGGGCCGGCGACGGGCGCCGCGATGGACGGTCCGCCCGCCGGACTCGGCCCGTCCTCCGGGACCTCGTCCCTGCGGCCGGCGGCCCTCGCGACCTCTCCCCTGCGCGGCACGCCGGTCACGCACCTGATCGTCCAGCGCCGCTGATCCCTCCCCGATCCTGAGTCGTCGCGCGCGCGCGAGCGCGCGCCTCCGTCCCGCCGTCGCCCGGCGGGCGGTCCCAGCGATCGCAAGGGAGGCAAGCGTTGAGATCCCATCCCGGTCATTTCCGTCACGGCCGCCGGACGGCGGCCCTGGCCGTCGCCGCACTGCTCGTGGCCGCCCCCGGACGGGCGGCCGAACCCGCTCCCTCCGGGCGGCACACCGATCCCACGGCGCGGGCCGGGGACGCGTTGTCGCTCGCGGAGGCCATCCGGCTCACGCGCGCGGGCCATCCGGCGCTCCGCGCGGCCGCGGCGACCGCCGACGCCGCCCGCGCCCGGCGGCGCGTCGCCGGCCGACGCCCCGACCCGACGCTCGCGCTGGGGGTCGAGAACGTGGGCGGGAACCTCGGCACCGACCGCGCCGAGACCACGCTCCTGCTCGAGCACACGCTCGAACGCGGCCGCGACCGGGCCGCGCGTTCCGGACTGGCGGACGCCGAGGCGACGCTGGCCGGGCGCGAGCACGACCATCTCGCGATCGCGCTCGAGGCCGAGACGGTGGCGCGTTTCTGCGAGGCGTGGGCCCTGCAGGAGCGCGTGCGCCGCCTGGCCGACAGCGAGCGGCTCGCCGAGCGGGCGGTCGCGGCCGCCGCCGAGCGGCTGGAGGCCGGCGCCGCGCCCTCGTTCGAGCGGACGCGGGCGGAGGGCGTCCTCGCCCTGCGCCGGATCGAGCGACAGCGGGCCGCGGTCGAGCACGAGACGGCGCTCGAGCGGCTGGCGACCCAGTGGGGCGCCGAGAGCGTCGCGTTCGACTCGCTCGCGCTCCCTGACCGGCCCCCGGCGGCGGTGCCCCCGCTCGCCGACCTGCTCGCGGGGCTCGACCGGCATCCCGGCCTGCGCCGGGCGGCCGCCGAGCGCATGACCCACGACTGGCGGGTGCGGGCGGCGCGCGCGGCGCGCGTATCGGACCTGCAGGTGGGCCTCGGCGTCCGCCACCTGGCCGGGACGGGCGGGAGCGGCGGCACCGGGCTCCTGTTCGGCGTCTCCATGCCGCTGCGGATCCGGGGCGGCGGCGCGGCGGCGGTGGAGGCGGCCCGCGCCGAGCTCGCCGCCGCGACCGAGCGTGAGCGGCTCGCCGCCCTCGAGCTGCGCGGCGAGGTCCGCGCCGCCCACCGGCGCCACGCGAGCGCGCTGGCCGCGTGGGAGGCGATCCGGGACCGCGTGCGGCCGGCGGCCGAGGAGGCCGCGACGCAGATCGCCGCCGCCTACCGCGCCGGACGCCTCGGCTCGCTCGAGATCCAGGAGAGCCAGCGCAGCCTGCTCGAGGCCGACCTGCTCCTCATCGACGGCTACGCCGTGGTCTGGCGGACCCGTCACGCACTCGAACGCCTGATGCGGCCGGCGCCGGACGCGCCGCCTCCCGGGGAGGGACGATGACCAGAGACCATGCACGAGGGAGGCGGCGACCGGGCGATCGGCCCCTGTGGGGGATGGCGATGGTCGCCGCCGCGCTGCTCGCCGGCTGCGGCGGACCGGGGGCCGGGCCCGGCGCCCACGACGAGCCCCACGCCGATCACGCCCCGGAACGGGGCCCGCAGGGCGGCCGTCTCTTCGGCGCCGGGGACCTGCGGCTCGAGCTGGTGATCGCCGAGGACGGCATCCCGCCCGAGTTCCGCGCCTTCCTCTACGACGGGCGCGGCGCCCGGCTCCCGCACGCGGAGGCGCGGCTCTCGGTGGTGCTCGAGCGGTTCGCGGGACGGCGCGACAGCCTGACGTTCCGCCCCGAGCCGGACTTCCTGCGCAGCAACGGGGTGGTCTCCGAGCCGCACTCCTTCGACGCGCGGATCACGCTCGAGTGGCGCGGCCGGCGCGAGACGTGGGGCTACGAGCAGCGGGAGGGGCGGGTCGAGCTGACGCCGGCGGCCGTGGCGGCCGGCGGCATCGAGACCGCCCTCGCCGGTCCGCGCGCGATCGAGGTGCGGGTCCGCACGCCGGGCGAGGTGCGGCTCAATGCCGAGCGGGTGGTGCAGGTGCGCCCCCGCTTCCCCGGGGTGGTGCGGGAGATGACCGCGCGCCTCGGCGACGGGGTGGCCGCGGGCGACCGGCTGGCGGCGATCCACAGCAACGAGAGCCTCACCGACTACCGGGTCGACGCGCCGATGCGCGGCACGATCGTCTCGCGCGACGCCTCGGTCGGTCAGGGGGTCGACGCGACCAGCGTGCTCTACACGATCGCCGACCTCTCGACGGTGTGGGTGGACTTCGCCCTCTACCCGGAGATCGCGGGCCGGGTGCGCCGCGGACAGCCGGTGCGCATCCACGCGGGGTCCACCGACCTGCCCCCGGTCTCGACGACCATCCACTACGTCGGGCCGCTGCTCGAGCAGGACACGCGGGTCTCCTACGGGCGGGTCGTGCTCCCCAACGGCGGCGGAGGTTGGACGCCGGGACTCTTCGTCGACGCCGCGATCGCCGTGGACCGCTTCCGCGCCGCGGTCGCGGTCCCCGAGGAGGCGATCGTCCGCACCTCGCGCGGGCCCGGGGTGTTCCGCGCGATGGGCGCCTCGTTCGAGCTGCAGCCGGTGGTGCCGGGACGGAGCGACGGCGACTGGACGGAGATCGTGGAGGGGCTCGAGCCCGGCGCCCGGGTCGTGGTGCGCAACGCGTTCCTGCTCAAGGCGGAGCTCGGCAAGTCGGAGGCGACCCATGACCACTGATCGCGGCGGGCCCGCGCACGAGGCGCCCCGTGCTTGAGCGCATTTTGGCTTTCTCGATCCGCCAGCGGCCGTTCATCGTGCTGGGGGCGACGGCGATCGCGGTGCTGGGGATGGTCAACTTCGCGCGCCTGCCGATCGACGCGGTCCCCGACATCACGACCGTGCAGGTGCAGATCAACACCGTGGTCGAGGGCCTCTCGCCGGTGGAGGTCGAACGCCGGATCACCTATCCGATCGAGACGGCGATGGCCGGCATCCCCGGCCTCGAGGGGACCCGTTCGCTCTCGCGTTACGGGCTGTCGCAGGTCACCGTCATCTTCCGCGACGGGACGGACATCTACTTCGCCCGGCAGATGGCGAACGAACGGCTCCAGGAGGCCCGCGCCGGCCTGCCCGACGGGGCCGATCCGCAGATGGGGCCGATCGCCACCGGCCTGGGCGAGATCTTCATGTGGACCGTCGAGGCGGACTCCACCGCCCGCACCGCCGCCGGGGAACCCTACTCGCCGACCGATCTGCGCGGGGTCCAGGACTGGATCGTCCGACCGCAGCTCCGCAACGTGCCCGGCGTCACCGACGTGAACACGATCGGCGGCTACCGCAAGCAGTACCACGTGACGCCCGACCCGACCCGTCTCATCGCCTACGGGCTCACGCTGCACGACCTCGAGCTGGCGATCCGGCGGAACAACAGCAGCGCCGGGGCGGGATTCATCGCGCACAAGGGCGAGCAGTACCTGGTGAGCGCCACCGGGCGCATCGAGGACCCCGCGGAGATCGGCGGGATCGTGATCGCCACCCGCGACGGCGTGCCGGTCCACGTCCGCCAGGTGGCGTCGGTCGGCCCGGGGCGGGAACTGAGGACCGGGGCCGCCACCGAGAACGGCCAGGAGGTGGTGCTGGGCACCGCCTTCATGCTGATCGGCGAGAACAGCCGCACGGTCGCCGACCGCGTGGCGCGCAAGCTCGAGGAGGTGAACCGCGGATTGCCGCCGGGGGTGATCGCCCGGCCGGTCTACGACCGCACGAAGCTGGTGGATGCCACGCTCGAGACCGCCCGGACCAACCTGATCGAGGGGGCGGCGCTGGTCGTGGCGGTGCTGCTGCTCCTGCTCGGCAACGTCACCGGCGCGCTGATCGTGGCCCTCATCATCCCGCTCTCGATGCTGTTCGCGGTGAGCGGCATGGTCGCAGGCGGCATCAGCGCCAACCTGCTCAGCCTCGGCGCCATCGACTTCGGGATCATCGTCGACGGCGCCGTCGTCATGGTCGAGAACATGGTGCGGCGGTTCGCCTCGCGCCAGCACGACCTCGGGCGGACCCTCGACCTCCGCGAGCGCCTCCACGAGACGCTGGAGAGCGGCCGCGAGGTCGCCCGCCCGACGCTGTTCGGGGTCGGGATCATCATGATCGTCTACCTGCCCATCCTCACCCTCACCGGCATCGAGGGGAAGATGTTCCGGCCCATGGCGCAGGTGGTGCTGCTCGCCCTCGCCGGCGCCCTGGTGCTGGCGTTCACACTGGTGCCGGCGCTGGTGGCGCTGCTCCTGCGCGGCCGGGTCGCCGACCGCGAGAGCCCGGCGATCCGCGGCGCCCGCCGGGCCTACCTGCCGGCGCTGCGCTGGGGACTCCGGCACCCGCGGCCGGTGCTCGCCGGGGCCCTGCTCCTGCTCGCCGTCAGCGGCGCGCTCGCGCTGCGGCTCGGCGGCGAGTTCGTGCCCACGCTCGACGAGCGGGACATCGCCATCCACGCCCTGCGCATCCCGGGGACCAGCCTCGACCAGGCGATCGAGATGCAGTCCGCCGTCGAGCGCGTGCTGCGGTCGTTCCCCGAGGTCGAACGCGTCTTCTCGAAGATCGGCACCGCCGAGATCGCCACCGACCCGATGCCTCCCAGCGTCTCGGACGTGTTCGTGATCCTGAAGCCGCGCCCCCAGTGGCCGGACCGCAGGCGCGCCAAGAGCGACCTGATCGAGGCGATGGCGCGGCGCCTCGACGAGCTGCCGGGCAACGTCTACGAGTACACCCAGCCGATCGAGATGCGCTTCAACGAGCTGATCGCCGGGGTGCGGGCGGATGTCGCGGTCAAGGTGTTCGGCGACGACCTCGACGTCCTGCTGGAGTCGTCCGAGCGCATCGCCGCGGTGCTCTCGGACATCCCGGGCTCGGCCGACGTCAAGGTGGACCAGGTCACCGGCCTGCCGATCCTCACCGTCGAGGTGGACCGCGCGGCGACCGCCCGCTACGGACTCGACGTCGCCGAGGTGCAGTCCGTCGTGCGGACCGCCCTCGCCGGCAGCGGCGCCGGGGACATCTACGAAGGCGACCGCCGCGTCGAGATCGTGATCCGGTTCCCGGAGGAAGTGCGGGGCGACATCCGTTCGCTCGAGCGGATGCCGATCCCGGTCGAGGCGGCGCCGCGCTCGCTGCTCCCGGGCGCCCTGCCGGCCGCCCACGCCGGGCCGCGGACCGAGTTCATCCCGCTCGGGGCGGTGGCGAGGATCCGGCTCGAGGAGGGCCCGAACCAGGTGTCCCGCGAGCACGGCAAGCGCCGCGTCGTGGCGCAGGCGAACGTCCGCGGGCGGGACATCGGCGGGTTCGTCGCCGAGGCGCAGCGCGAGGTCGCCCGGCGGGTTGCGATCCCGCCCGGCTACTGGATCTCCTGGGGCGGGGAGTTCGAGAACATGATCGCCGCCCGCACGCGGCTCGCGATCGTCGTGCCCCTGGCCCTGCTGCTCATCCTGCTGCTCCTGTTCGGCGCCTTCGGCTCGCTGCGGGACGCGCTGCTGGTCTTCAGCGGCGTCCCGCTCGCCCTCACCGGCGGCGTGCTGGCCCTCACCGCGCGCGGGCTGCCGTTCTCGATCACCGCCGGGATCGGCTTCATCGCCCTGTCGGGGGTCGCGGTCCTGAACGGCGTGGTGCTCATCTCGTTCATCCGCCAGCTCCGCGAGCAGGGTCGCCAGCTCGAGACGGCGCTGCTCGAAGGGTGCACGACCCGCCTGCGCCCGGTCCTCATGACCGCGCTGGTCGCCGCGCTGGGCTTCGTGCCGATGGCGCTCGCCACCGGCACCGGCGCCGAGGTGCAGCGGCCGCTGGCGACGGTCGTGATCGGCGGCATCCTGTCCTCGACGGCGCTCACGCTGCTGGTGCTGCCGCTCCTCTACCGCATGCTCCACGCCGGGAAGGGACGGACCGGGGCGCCCTGACGACCGCCCCCCCGGCGCGGACGGCGGGCGGGCCGGGGGGCGCGGCGCGCGCCCCCTCGTCCCCGTTCACGCCGCGCCGGGCCCGCGCTCCAGCCGGTCCAGGTCGGCGAGGAACTCGCCCGCCTCGCGCAGGCTGCGGCCGCCGACGTCGTCGAGCAGCCCCTGCATCCACGGACGGCCGGCGAACCGCCGGGCGAGTCGGCGCGCCGCCCACCGCAGCAGCGGGATCGCCGCGATCCCCACCGCCAGGTTGCCGGCCAGCCACACCGGGTCGAGCACGGCGTAGGCGTCCACCCCGAGCAGCCCGTCGAGCCCGACGATCAGCAGCGGCGTCCACAGGAGCGGGGCGGTGACCACCGTCCACATCGTGGCGCGGATGCGCCGGCGGCGCAGCGTCTCGAGCCGCCGCTGGACGGCGAGCAGCGGCGCCGCGTGGTCGATGCCGCGGATCGCGACCAGCTGGTGGACGCCGAAGCCCACGTGGGCGATCGCCGCCAGGTGCAGCGCCAGCGCCGGGATCAGGAACCGCGGCTCGCCGAAGCGGGCCGCCAGGTAGCCGCCGAGCGCGAGCAGCGCCACGGCGCCGACCCCCACCTCGACCGCGACGCCGGCGGTCAGGCCGCGCAGCGGCCGGCGGGCGCGGTCCGCCACGAGGTCGCGCAGGAGCCGCGCCTCGATGCGGAGGCTGGGGTCGAGCCGCGCGTCCTGCGCGGCCCACTGCCGCTGGAGATCGTCGAAGTCCATGAGGGTCCTCACGGGGTCAGGGTCGTGGCGCCGCTCCGGCGCCGAACTCGTCCTTCAGTCGCTGCTTGATCCGGTGGATGCGGGTGCCGACGTTGCTCGTCGAGATGCCGACGATCGCCGCGATCTCGTCGTGCGGGTAGCCGTCGAGGTGGAGCAGGACGATCGCGCGGCTCATCTCGTCCAGCCGGCCGATGAGCCGGCGGAGGGTGCGCAGATCCTCCCCCGCCTCGTCCATCACCCGGTCAGCCGACGCCAGATCGAGCCCGGGCGTCTCGAGCGGCAGCGCATCCCGCACCCGCCGCGCCTCGCTCCGGAGGTGGGAGATGGCGACGTTCATCGCCACCCGGTACATCCAGGTCGAGAACCGGGCCCGGCCGTCGAAGCGGGCGAACGAGCGCCACAGCTGGACCGTGATCTCCTGCACGAGGTCACGGCGGTCCTCCGGCCGGCGGCAGAACGTGGTCGCCACCTTGTAGAGGATCCCGCGGTGCTCCTCGAGCAGCGCGACGAATCGGTCCTGCTCGGCGCTCCCGGTCATGGCGGGCCCTCGCGGGTGGGGACGGACGGCGGCGGTCGTACACCCCCGTGAGTCGCCGGGCGGGCCGGCGGCGTCACACGCCCCGGCGCCGGGCTCAGGGGGCGGCGGCCGGGGCCCGCAGGCGGTAGAGGGCCACGCCGTCGGCGCTGCGGGCGGCCGGGGCGGCGGCCTCCAGCCACTCGTCGAGCCCGAACGCCCGGAACCGGTCCACCACCCGGTCGCGCACGTAGAGCCACTCGATCCGCTCGTCCAGCATGTAGCGGCCGATGCGGCGGGCGCGCAGCGCGCGGTAGGCGGCGTTGTTCACGAGCCCGTCCAGGTTGACGACTTCGAGGTGCGGGTGCTCCCAGCCGAGCCGGCCGGTGTCGAAGGCGGCCAGCCGCGCCCCGGCCGGCAGTCCGGCGTTCGGGTCGGTGCCGGGGGCGGCGGGCG